>JAQVXQ010000166.1 GCA_028709085.1 Salinivirgaceae bacterium
ACCCATTAGAGACTATACTGGCAAAATAGTAACGGCCAAAGTGGAACACAAAGCTGCTGTAGACTTTCTTGGAGTGTACAAAGGAATTCCAATTGCTTTTGATGCTAAACATACCAAAGATAAACGTATATCCTTTAGGACTTATGGAAATAGTTTATATCATAATCCCGGCTTCTCCGACATCATCCCCACCCGCGACTCCTGTTATATTGTTTGCGGAGCATACACTTACGGCGAAATTGGTGGTGGCTATTATCCTTATGATGCATGGATTTTAAAAATTGATAATAATGGAAATACAGTGTGGGATAGAAAACACAGAGACTCAATTGTATATGATGTAATTTCAAACGACTTTTATGGATTTTACAGAGGGGTTGTAGAAAAAGACAATGGGGATTTATTAGCAGTCTGTAGCACATATTCAGATGAAGATAGTGTTTTTATTGGTCAGGGGTTTAGAATTAGATGCCTTGATAGTCTTGGAAATAAAAAGTGGGATAAAGTAATTACAAGAGTTGGCAACCAAGGTGGGCCACTATGGCCTCAAAGCATTTTACTAACTCTAGATAATGGCATCGCTGTAGGGGGTTGGGGGGAAATCCATTTTTGGAACGAGCAAAACCAGTGGGTAAGTGAGCAGCGAATTTTCTTAGTTAAAACCGACAGTCTCGGCAACGATACAATAATAAGCGACATTTCGCCTGTTGAGTCAAAGCCAATTACCGAATTCAAGTTAGAGTGCTATCCTAATCCTGCAAGCAGTGAGTTTTTTGTTGAGTTGCCGCAAGGGATAGATGATGATGTGCTGGAGGTTTATTCGACAACCGGCAGTTTGGTTTGGCAACAAAATGTTGGGGTTGGAACAAACAGTGTTGGTATTTTTGGGCTGGAACCGGGGATGTATTTGGTACGCTTAAAAAAAAGTGGGCTGTATGGGAAGTTTGTGAAAGAGTAAGAGTTTTTGCCATCACACCCCCTTTTCCCTAAAGGGATGCCGACACACCTTGCAGTTGTGGGCAGGTCTCCCTTTAGGTCATTGCTCCGATGTTTATCGGAGGTCGAAATGAGGGACGCAGGGAAGCGGTGCCAAAGGCAAACCGAAACTTGCTTACATGGGGCAGGGTTGGCAAGAGCAAAATAGAATATCTTTCATTATGAAATTCTAAAAAAACATTTATTTTGCATTAAAATATCTTTTCATATGCAATACAGTAATGAATTAAATAAAGTTACAATGTTCTACGGGGCAAGTTCATTAATAATGGATAGAGCAAAACAACTAAGAAGAAGAATGACTGAACCAGAGAAAATTGTTTGGGAAATAGTTCGAGAAAATGCTATTTTAGGATTAAAATTTCGGAGACAGCACCCAATTAATAATTATATCGCAGACTTTTATTGTCATAAAATCAAATTGGTTATTGAAATTGATGGAGAAACTCATAATCCAGAATCTGCAAAACTATATGACGAACATAGAACCAATGTCTTAAATAGTTTCGGTATCGAAGTAATTAGATTCAAAAATACCGATATTCTAACAAACATTTCATTGGTTAAAAATGAAATTGAAAAAAAGTGTAAATATTTATTGAGTAATTAAATATACATTTTTGCCATCACACCCCTCTTTCCCTAAAGGGAAGCCGACACACTATACAGTTGTGGGCTGGCTCCCTTTAGTGCCCTAGGGGAGCGATGGCAGTGCCAAACCGAAACTTGTGACTGAGGGCAGCAAAGGTAAGAGCAAAAACAACAACATCAAAAACAAAGTGAATGAGTGAAAATGAGTTTTAAGCAAGAAGTTCGAGCCTTTATAATTATGGTCACCACACCCCTTTTTCCCTAAACAGAAGCCGACGCACTTTGCGGTTGTGGGCAGGCCTCCCTTTAGGGACGCAGGGGTGCGGAGGCAAGTGAGCAAACCCAAAACTTGCTTACAAGGTGGAGGGTTGGCAAGAGCAAAAACATCGACATTACGACATATTATTTCAAGATAATATTTCTATATTTGCCCAAAACAACTACATCATGCACATCGAAGAAATACGTGATTATTGCTTGTCGAAACCTGCTGTAACTGAATGTTTCCCATTTGACGAAGACACTTTGGTTTTTAAAGTTGCCGGAAAAATGTTTGCTCTATCTGCATTAGAAAAGTCGGCAAATATTGTTCTCAAATGTGATCCAGAAAGAGCTATCCGATTACGCGAAGAATTTCCCGAAATAGAAGGTGCTTATCACATGAATAAAACAATGTGGAATCAAATATCACTAAATGGTGCTGTCCCAAAAACCTTGATTATTGAATTAATCGACCACTCCTATTCTTTAGTTGTCGATAAAATGTCTAAAAAACATAGAGCTGAAAATGGGCTATAAGGCTATTTCATTAAAGATAAACATTTTTTTTCTCTATTAATCGGATATTTATTATCATTTTTGTAAAAAATAAAATTATGCATAGATCGGGTTTTGTAAATATTATTGGCAATCCAAATGTTGGTAAGTCAACGCTCATGAATGAACTTGTAGGTGAAAGAATTTCGATTATTACAAACAAATCACAAACCACAAGACACAGAATTTTGGGTATTGTTAGTGGAGACGATTTTCAAATTATTTATAGCGATACCCCGGGAATTATAAAGCCACACTATAAACTTCAAGAGAAGATGATGAATGGTGTTGTTTCATCGTTCGAAGATGCAGACATCTTTTTGTACGTTACGGACGTAGTTGAAACGCCTGACAAAAATCTTGAGTATATTGAAAAACTAAGAAGTGTAAAAGTCCCCGTTCTATGCCTCATTAATAAAATAGATCTTGCAAAACCCGACCAAATTGTTGAGCTTGAAACTTTTTGGAAACAGAATCTCCCAAACGCCGAAGTGTTTTTAATCTCTGCCTTACACAAAACAAATACGGATAAAGTTTTTGAAAAGATTTTTTCCCTCCTTCCCGAAGGACCTGCTTGGTTTCCAAAAGATCAGCTTACCGATAAAACCGAAAGGTTTATCGTATCAGAAATTATGCGCGAAAAAATCTTAAAAAACTACCAAAAAGAAATTCCGTATGCATGCGAAGTTGTTGTCGAGGAGTTTAAGGAAGAACCCAACATTATAAGGATAAAGGTAGTTATTGTTGTTGAGCGTCCAAGTCAAAAAGGAATAGTAATTGGGCATAAAGGCAGCTCACTTAAACGAGTTGCAACACATGCACGTGAAGATATGGAAAAGTTTTTTGGCAAAAAGATTTTTGTAGAAGTTTTTGTTAAAGTAAAAAAAGATTGGCGAGACAACGACTTTAATTTACGTGATTTTGGTTACGTGTAAAATCAAATTTGCGTTTCTGTTTTTTTCAAATCGAGAAAAAAATCTTTAGAAAACGACAAGCTTTGGTGTTTTTAGCTTCGCTGCGATGCGTTGAGCAATTGTCGAAACGAGGGCCCCGAATAAGCCGACTGGCTGTTCGAGGAAACTCGTAAAAACGATACCAAAACCGTTGGTGGCAAAAAAAAACTAAGTTCTGAACAACAACTTAGTTTCCTTTAAAACAAAAGCAAAAGTTTGTATTTGCAAGCAAATCCAGCCGCATCGCGGCGACCTATTTGTAAAACATATATCAATAAACTTATGCAAGCCGCGTAGCGGTGACCTATTATGCATAAACTTGGAATAAGGAACGGCTTTTGCTGAGCTCTGATATCTTTCTGTGCCGAAGCAAGTGGAGAACGGTTCGGCAAAAAGCTCACCGCATCGCAATCGAATAAAAGCAAGGTGTAGAGCCCCGTAATATTATTAACCAAAACACTATAAAGTGTCAAAGCAAGGTGCAGAGCACCGTAATATTTTTAAACAAAAAAAACAATAGAACAAACGAACGAAGGAACAAACGAATTACGAATTAATTAGAGGATCACTAACCTCTTGGAGTGAGACGAGTAGTGTCGAACGACAAGCTTTGGTGTTTTTAGTGTTTTGCTACAAAAGTAGCGAGGGTTAAAGCCGTTGGTGGTAAAAAAACTCTGAGTGAGGCATGCAGAGCCGAATGAAAAGTCAAACAATAGAACAAACGAACAGGCTAACGAACGAAGGAACAAACGAAGTATAAAGTGAGAATTCATGAAACATGAACAAACCTCTTGGAGTGAGGAACGAAGTTCAGACCGACAAGCTTTCGTGTTTTTAGTGTTTTAGTGGTAAAAAAACTCTGAGTTCTGAATGACTTGTGCTGAGCGAAGCGATGCAAGTGAAGAACTAAGTGGAGAACGGTTCGGCAAAAAGCTCACCGCATCGCAATCGAAGTACGAACAATCGAAGTACGAATTACGACTTATCGAATCAGACCCAAATTAACTGCTCAAATCATTCGTGTTGTTTACAAATCAAATCGGAGTTGACCGGGCTTATCATTTTTATTTTTCCCATTTTGTTGTTCAGCAGTTTGATCATTATGATTGACTTCTGCTTCTGAAATTTTATCATCTTCTATAAAATCAAACCCACAAGCTGAAATAATTTTCATTGAATCACTATCAGGATCTGCTCCAATTTTAACTATTAGAGAATTAAACAATTCCTTTATTAGAGAGTCTGCATTCGATCTTATTTTATCAATATTTTCGACTTCTCCCTTTTTAATATTGTATTTATTATTTTTTTGCTCAACGGCTTCGGCAAATTTCTCTACCCAAACCTTAACTGCACCAATACTTGGATTTGTAAAATATTTACCTCCGGCTGAAGTTCTTTTTAAATCATCATCAAAAAGTTTTTCGGCAAATTTTATGAGTTGCACATCCGATTTAAACTCAGGAATATCAAAGGGAAACTTAAATCCATAATATTCGGCAGTAGTTACAGGCAGCTCTCCCCTTTCAATAGCCATGTGCATAGTTAGTAGATAGTGTCGCAAAAACAATGCAGCCTTGTCAAATAGATTTACAAAATTTGCATCCTGTTGTTTCTTTTCTTCTTCAAGATATTTATCATAAGCTCTGATACGGTCAAAAATATCAAGATATTTAGCTGTTTGCAAACTTAGTTCTTCTCCAAACTCAGATGCTGTTTCATAATCAGCAAAAAGCAGTTCGGAGCATTTTTTTAAAATTACATATCTTTGCTCGTCAGTATTTTTTAAAATAGGAATTAGCATAAAATTATTTCTTTTGCAAAGGTAAAATCTTTTATTTGAAATATTTGTTGGTATAATACTAAAGTATTTAACAGTTTTTTGTTTATTTTTGCTGACGAAAATAAAAAACACATGCGTTTTAAAAGAATTTTACTAAAATTAAGTGGAGAATCTCTTGCTGCTGACAGCAAACAAGGGATTGACGAAGTGCGTTTAATGGAATACGCCCATCAAATAAAAGAACTTGCCGATAATGGTGTACAAATTGGGATTGTTGTTGGCGGAGGGAATATTTTCAGAGGTCTTAGCGGAGCTAACAAAGGTTTCGACAGAGTTAAAGGCGATCAGATGGGAATGTTAGCAACTGTTATAAACTCACTTGCTATTAGCAGTGCTTTGGAGACGTTAAATCAAAAAGTTAAGGTTTTTACAGCATTCAAAATGGAATCAATTGGTGAACGTTTTGCAAAGCCAAATGTGATGGAAGCTCTTAACAGTGGATATATATGTCTGTTTTCCGGAGGAACAGGAAATCCATATTTTTCAACCGACACAGCATCTGCTCTTAGAGCTATCGAAATAGAAGCTGATGTTTTTCTAAAGGGAACACGTGTTGATGGCGTGTATTCTGACGATCCCGAAAAAAATCCAAATGCTGTTAAATTCGATAAAATTAGTTTCGACGAAGTATATAGCAGACAGCTAAAAGTAATGGACTTAACATCGTTTACCCTTTGTAAAGAAAACAATATGCCAATAATTGTGTTTGATATGGACACTAAAGGCAACTTAATGAAAGTAATGCAAGACGAAAAACACGGAAGTTTAATCAGTAACGAATAAAAAAAGATATACTATGGAAGAACTTGAATTGTATATGGATGCAGCAAAAGAAGGAATGGAGTCGGCAATTTCTCATCTTCATAAAGAATTGGCAAAAATTCGTGCCGGAAAAGCATCTCCTGCTATGTTAGATAGCGTTAAAGTTGATTATTATGGCGTAATGTCTCCAATCTCGCAAATAGCAAACGTAACAACTCCGGATGCTAAAACAATTTTTATTCAACCTTGGGATAAATCTGTTTTATCTATGATTGAAAAAGCAATTATGAATGCAAATCTTGGTTTTAATCCTGCTAATAATGGTGAAGTTATTAGAATTCTCGTACCACCACTAACCGAAGAACGCCGTATTCAGCTTGCAAAACAAGTTAAAGCTCTTGGCGAAAATGCAAAAATTACTGTTCGCAACCAACGTCGCGATGCAATAGAGGAATTTAAAAAACTAAAAAAAGATGGGCTTTCCGAAGATGATGCAAAAAATGCCGAGGCTCAAGTTCACAAAACTCACGAAGACTTTATTAAACAAATCGACGAAATAGTTGCCGTTAAGGAAAAAGACATTATGACGGTTTAACGGTTTAACGGTTAATCTGTTGATCAGTTTATCGGTTTATCGGTTTAACGGTTTATCAGTTGATCAGTTGATCAGTTGATCAGTTGATCAGTTTATCAGTTTCCCTTCGACTCTGCTCAGGGTAAAATCAGTTAATCAGTTGCATGCCTACTTTATAAGTGAGTGGTTTGTAAACCGTTTGCTTCACTACGTTCGCAATGACCTCTTGTGTTTAGTTTTGTGAGGGTGGTCATTGCGAACGAAGTGAAGCAATCAGTTAGTTTAGCAGAATCTTATTAAGTTAA
>JAQVXQ010000167.1 GCA_028709085.1 Salinivirgaceae bacterium
ATTTCAGCATTTGCCATCTCTTTGGTTGCCAAGTCGTACTCAACTACAAAGTAGTCGTTTGCTGGGTTTGGCGATGCATTGAATGTAAACACTGGTTCTGTTTCAGCAGCGTTGCTTTTGTTGCCATTCTCGTCCTCGTCAATAATTATTTCGGGAAGTGGAAACTCGGCACGGTCAACCAAAACTAAAATACCACGAGCTAATGCTCCGGCGCGGGTTTGAATATCTTCCGCCAACCTATAAAGCGTTACTTTTTGTTCTGCGGTGAGTTCAAAATAGTTTACGCTATTCAACGCAATATGAATGGCAACAATCTGTTTCATTGCATCATAATCGAACTGCTCTGCTTCGGTTAACTTATATTTTGTAGGTAAGGCATCGAAAAGCTGTTGCGCTTCTGTGAATTTTTCGTTGGCAAGGTAGTTTTCGATGGCTAAATAGTCATACTCCAAGCTGTTTTCAGCAAGAATCAACGCTTCGATGGTGGCCGAATGGTCGGTAGTTTCGTCGTTTTGATAAAGACTAATTAAATCCGATAGCACTTGCTCTTTTTCTGAAATCGTTCCGGCTAAGGCAATTTCTTTTTCCTCTTTGGCCGAAATAACATCTAATCCTTCATTTATTGCTTCACGTAAATATTGAGGCATTGCTTCAGGGCGACCGTCAAGAGCCGCTTGAACTTGCGCCGATTTCGCTGCTTGTGGATTGGATACAAGGATATTAGCAATAATAACTTCGGGTAGAACTTCCTTTTCATTTGCTGTTTTAATAAGTGCAGCTTCCGACAAGAACGGGGATTTAACCATTAAATCGGACATAAGATCCATTTCCTGGCCTTCTTGAACGGTCTCAATGGCATCCACTGTTTTATCGGTGTTTCCACCGTCAACAATGGCTTGTAATTCAGCCTTTTTGTCGCCAATATCCGATTTCAGTGACATAAGCATACCTTCGCTTGGAATATCGATTATCTCATGAAGCGATGGACAACTATTTCGGTTGGATGTTGACGAAAGGAAAATACCTCCATTATTGCACGCAGGTTTTTCTACAGCTACATTTTGCAAATAGTAGTAAATCAAAATTGACGACATATTGTAAAGTTTGATCTCATTTGACCCTCCTGTACAAACTGGCAAAAATTTATTACCTGCCGCTTTGCTAACCGAACCTTGAGCTATGTCTGCTCCATCGTAATGAATTGAAATATGAGTACCATTGGTATTAAACTCATTGCAAGTAAACTGTAGGTTGGGACTAGTGCTTGTCAGTATTCCAGTGGTTAAATTGCTAAGACTGTTTTTGTAAATCGTAGTTGACGAATTCGTAGCAAAAATACCTATTCCTGATCCTTGTCCTGTAATTTGGTTTTCATCGATATTGAAATTATGACATCGATTCATCTGGAAACCAATTAAACCATTTTGCATCAATTGAATATTGTTGTAGTAGGCTTTTCCCGAATACGATCCACTCATTTCAATTGCTATTGAATTATTAATGAACATATTATCAGCAATTACAACGTTAGATAGCGAAGTGGAAGAAGTAACCAAAACACCATAATTAAGATCGGTAAATGTATTTTGTGTTTTATTACTACAATCAATCCCCGTACAGTATGGTTCAATAGAACAGCTTGCACCAGTAATAACTACGCCGTATCCCAAATCGTTTCTGTTGAAACTGCTAGGGGAAAGATTAACAAATGTGTTTCCTTTAATACTAATCCCTTTTACACCCCAAAGAGCAATACCTGCATAGGGTTTATTTGTAATATTAAGAATATCAGCATCGGTTTCAAAGGTACACTTGGTTATATAGCTAAGGTTATTAATCTCTTTTGCAGGGAGTTGAGGTCTATAGTTTTTATAAAGTTGAAACCCAATACCTGTCTCACAATTTCGGAATGTAACACCATAAGCTTTAATAATTCCTCCACCATACACGCCTGGGCGAGCAGGGTCGCCTGCAGTAACGCCATTTATTGCATTTTCAATTATAGCGCCGTTTTTAAGTTCAACAGTAGGCTGTGTTGCTGCTGATTGATGGGCAAGTCGATCCCCATGAAGTTCAATACCGTGCCATGCGCTTGTACATGATTTAGCGATCAATTTAGCTCCATCAACAATGAGTTTGCCTCCTGGGTTGACAATGATTCTAGAGTCATTTTGACAATCTATCTCACCCTGTGTTAAATTTAGTACACCTTGTGGTTGAATTACTAAATCACGGGTTAATTGATAGCTCGTATTTGCCCAATTAGCAGTGGTTGAAATGGTGTAGGTTGGAGGTAAAACGTAAGCTATTTCCCAAGTGTTCGCCAAATAATTGGTATAACCTTGTTGTACAAAATTTTGAGATCCATTTTCAAAATCTAAAATTGTATTTGGGGCTATTGACGAGATGGCTCCTGTTTCATAAATTAATTTTCCTGTTCCATTAATAATAATTTTTGAACATGGATTCGTTACTAATTTACTGTTGGATTGTATCACTAGAGTTGCTCCATCTTCAATTATATAAGTACTACCCTCCATTAATTTTAACGTGCTCTGATTTTTAACAACAACCGTTGAGTTAGCCTGTTGTCTAAATTCCGAACTTGAATTGCATGTAAAAACAGTAGGGTCGTTAAAAACTTTCTTTCCATCAAACATTACAGGATCAACAGGGCGTGTTGGCATTGTTCCATAATCTAATGTTATAGTCTTGTTTTCTAAGAGATTTACTTTTTCGGTCAATACAATATCACCGCACCAACGAACATCATTGTCAACATTATAATTATCCCATAATATTCGAACTTTTATATCTCCATTTGCATATTGCTCTACAAATTCGACAGAAATACCATTGAGATAAATTTTGTTGTTGTCGTCTTCTGGTTTATCTAAAAATGGTCTATTAGAATTAGAAGATTTTTGAGCATACGTATAGAGCGGAACGGTTGCCGGATTGGTAGATAATGTTATTTTGCTCCCAACGTTATAGGCATCGAATTTAGTACCAAAAACTGGATATTGCAGATAATCGAAATAGGAGGATGGATATTCATTACCATTAATCACCAACTTATTTGCAAGAACACGTTCGTCGCGAAAAATTTCATCATAATAGGTAACTCCTCCAACAATATTTTCCTTTATATCGAAGGCTCCTTCGATGTTAATTCCGTAACCTGTAAATGGGTTTTGTCGGTTTACTGTATCCACATTTACGGTTGCTTGAATTATTTTTTGAATATAATCTTCCTTCGGTAGACTTTCCGTATAGGCAGTGTCTGTTTTTGCAGGCATCTTTACGTTTTCATATTCAATATCATAATTACCATATGGGTGTAATCCAAATGTGTAATTGGCATTGCCATCAAATGTTTCTGCTCCTGTCATTGTCTCTTTATCGACCTGCATATAAGCATACACTCCTTTGGGTTGAACTCCCCCGCTGTGGTCGATGTTACCCTCTCTCTTTTGATGGTTCTCTAACCAAAGCCATTGATCGCGTACATCACTTGATTCTGATTTTAAATAGGGCAGTTTTATACGGATAGCATCGCCAGTGGTGACAAAATCGCGCAAAATAACTTCGTTATCGTGCCCAGTTAGATCTTGTCCATAGGTTAAATCAGCGTTAATTTCATCACTGTTGGATTCATCCCATGCTTTTATTTCATAGCTTGTAGCTTTCGGTTTCCAACCAATACGTCGCCGTTCAAGACCACTATATAGATGTGAAATACTACTGCTATAAGACAATGAACTATTTATATTTGGTGTAGAAAGAAAGCACCATCCGCTGGCTCCTGCTCCTCCGGTGTGAAAATTATTGCCACCAAGGTAGTTATGTGCATATTCGTGGGCTATTTGACCATCTGGACATGAAGCTAAATCCTTCATAAAAATAAAGGTGTCATATCCTTCAACACCTTTTATGTTGAAGGTTCCACCCCAAGGAGAGGTATAACCAACTCCACTATTATGTTCTGCGGAGTAATTGGAATTGACTCGCCATAAGAGAATAAAAACATCAATTTTATTGTTGCTAACTTTGATCTTTGGAAGCCCTTCACTTTGATTTGTATAACCTGCCCATTGGTCAAAATCATTTTTAAAGCTCAATCCATTCGCGGTAATTATATCATCGCCAGGAGTATTGTTTAGAGCTGTGTAAACATCGGAGACACCGCTATAGTTGGCTTGATTATAATCAATTTGAATTAAGTTAGGATAGTAATCGCCAAGCATTATAAAATTGCCAAAGGAGGCTTGGTTGAAATATTTAGTGATATAAGCATCAATTTCGCCATTGATGTTTGGCTCGAAGTAGTCTTGAGGATTATTGGGCATTTCGCCCTTTGGCCATCGAGCATTTTGCCAAGAGTAGTTCGGATCATTTATCATTTCGGCAAATACCATGAATACCCTGACGGTATCGTGCCCTGTGTGAATCCAGCCATTACGACTGTCTATCTGTCCATTTAGCTTAATTAGTAAGCTTAGGACGATAAATACTATAAGCGTTGTTTTTTTTGTCATGTCTTGTATTATTATTTAAAGTTTAATTATCTTGTAGTTTTTTGCTTGTTCTCCATCTACAATATTCAGTATATAGATACCCCTGTTTAAGGACTCTAAATTGAGGATAATATCGTTATCACTGTTTGTTTGCGATAGAACCAATGCCCCTCTAGAATCATACAACATTAATGTTAGTAGGCTGCCTTTTTTGTTTACAATAGTTGTGTAATTTACGGTTGGGTTTGGGTATATGCTATACTCCAATTGCGCACTCTCTTCAATTTCAGCAAAGAAATCATAATCGTGCCGTGCAATGGAAATATCCAACGTATTGTGTTCAAAATACTCTTCCAAATAGGTCCTGGTACCTCCATAAGTGTTATCAAAAACGAGACTATCCTGTTGCCAGCAAAAGCATGGAAACAGTAGTTCGCCATTTTGGGGAATATAACCGCTGCAAATTACTTCCGGATATACATCAACAGCATGATTCCCTCCCTCTTGACAAGGAATTACTCCATACAATCCTGTAAGAGAAAACAGATCAATACGGGCTCGTGGTCGTGGTGGTATTGGTCGATAGTACGCTGATAGCTGGTCGCTGTTCAGGAGATTTTCGTCCCATTTCATAACTACGGGCAGCTGCCCCTTTGTGAAATGAACTCTACTATCCAAAATTTTTGTCCAAGATGATATATCTCGTTTAATTACAGAATCCATATGTAACTCTTGTGAGCTATAAAAACCTTGATACGTTAGATACACATTAAATTGTGTAGTGTCAATCCATTTCCAACCTTCGTCAAATTGTGGGTCAATAACCCATAGTCCAACTTCTGCTGAAGGATCGTACCCAATCCAGATGGTGTCGCGTTGCCCTGTGGCATCCTCAAAACAGAGCGGCATTTCCCATTGGGGTTCTTGGTATTTTTGGCTCAACAGGTTATGGCTTATCAACAATAACCCGGATGCCAGAAGTAAAAAAATGCGTTTTCGTTTCATTTAGTGTGTTTTTAAATGGTGTTTAGTTTTTTTTAAAATTGTTAATGGTTGTGCGTTTTTGTTGTGTTTTCTGTTTGTGTACCTCCTTTCTGTGTTTGCGTTGTGGTGTATAATTTATCTCAATATTTATTATTCGTTTTAGAAATGTAATTCTTAAGTAAAGAACGCTGAAAATTACAACCCTTTTAAATACAAAACAAGTTTTTTTTTAATGTAGTTTTAAACATTTCACAAACTCTTGTTTTACAACTGCTTGTAAAAGACACAACACTCAGCGTTATTTGTTTGCAAAGTAGCTTATTATTGCAGGAAAAGTTGAAATTTCAATTGCTTTTTAATGTTTAACAATAAATTTATTAGCAAAACGAATTTTTTCGTTTTCGGTAATTACATAAACATACATTCCGTTTGAAAACGAAGCCGTGTTTAGTTGATAATTGTTGTCGCAGATTTCGGTTTGGAATATTTTTTCCCCGAGATAATTGAAAATTTCGATTTTTGTATTTTTGCAATAGCCGTTCTCGAATTCGAAACAAACACTATTATTGGCGGGATTTGGAAATAATTTTATGTTAAATGTTTCTACCTGTTCTATGTCTATAAGCTCGAGCCGACAACCATACTGTTCAGCAAAATCGCTTTTGTATATGAGTTTTTCACCCGAATACCAACAATTGAGTATTCCCCAGCCCCACCAATCTAATCGCGGTTGCATACTATATCTATACAAGCCTGCTAATGAACCAATTCCTTCGACCCATATAGGAGATTCTTTGTATTCATCTTCATTGTAGTGTAAATACCATATTTTTCTGGGGCCTACTAATGTTTCAAAAGTTCTGATAGAATCTACATAATACCAGTAACTTGCAGTATAATATCCCTGAAGCCATATACTGTCTCCCTCTTCCAGCGAAAAGTCATACATTAAAAAAATTCTTTCAAAATTCACATAATCAGGTAGATGACATCTGTAAATCCTTCTACTGGTAGTGTCTTCTACTAACCATTAACCTTGATACATATTGTAATAAATAGTATCATTATAAACCGTGGTTTGATATACAGAATCAAAACCTAACCCAAGCCCACCATCTTCGCCTCTCATAATATCCCACCAATAAACCGAATCGGTTAGTACCGGAATATACGGGGTACGTTGTGCTTTCAGCACTGTGCTGCTTATTGCAAGTGCAAGTAAAATAAAAATTCCTTTTTTCATTGCTACTTTGCTTTATTGTTTAATAAATTTAGTTACGTCTGTTGCACCATCGAGAGTTGTAATTTTTAGGAAATAAACCCCGTATGTT
>JAQVXQ010000001.1:0-82773 GCA_028709085.1 Salinivirgaceae bacterium
TAACGATGTATGGTTCTCCATTTCCCCTGACGGAAAAAGAGGGCTCTTCTCAAGCGATCGAAAAGGTGGATTTGGGAACTATGATATTTATGAAGTGAGTTTTTAAGTCTCTTTCTGAATTAAAAACGCAAAGTGTATTTTGGGGGCACAACAATTTTATCGAAGAAAAACCTGATTTTTTTGTCTAATAAATCAAGGATAATACGTTCAAAATCATTGTTTTGTGATCTGTAAATTCTTCTCCATAATTACCCATGTTGTTGGATGTACAACATTTTTCAAATCGATGTTTCTATGGTTTTTAGTGAGTGCTCTTTTGTATTCTTTTCGTAAAGCTATGATACCATACAGAAGCTTGTGAATCCAAAGTCCACGGAGCATATTGTTTTATAAAATGGAACTTCACTATTCCAACTATTTATCATTTCCACTAATTGTTTTTAAAAGCTCAATAGAAGGTGCATCACCAAGACTTCCATTTTTCTTTAAATCCAATATTGCTTTGGAATATTCTCCAAGGGCGATATAAAGGACAGCTCTATTATAATTTATTTGTATTACAACATGAGGGTCTTCGGCCATACTTTCGGCTTTTTCGAAAAAAACAAGTGCGTTTTCGTAATCCTTTTTTTCGAATAAATTAGTAGCTATCGCCAGATAATACTTCGGATCGGATTTACTTATATCATCTTTTTTTTCACCTGAATCTGACCCTTCACTAATTAAGTAGTAATCAATGCCTGTTTGCTCTTTAAACCTATCATTATACTCTTTGAGGCGCAAAGTATCTTTACCCAGACCTGTATTCGAAACTATTTCCTTCTCAAAAACCTTACAATCCTGCTTCACCTTTGCAATTCTATTCGCAAAATCGGATAAAGGAATTGACTTTAATGTCGGTTTCAGCTGCAACTCCTTCAAGGAATAATAATCAAATATGATATTAAATAATGTAAGCGGTCGGCCAATTAATTTTGAATAGAAGTATGAAGTACGCATATTAAAATAGGCATAACTTAAAACGGTGTCAATACTCGAACCTATTGTTAACGGGTTAAAGAAAAGGCCAATATCAGCCTTATACATATCGGAATAAGTAACTTTGGTAATCGTCTCAATGTCATGCTTTTTCTTCCCTGGCTTTAAATTTACATTAAAACAGTTCCATCGAATTCTATTCTTCTTTTCCCATTTTAACAATGGAAATGAAAAATGAGTATTAAAATCTATTGGGAATTGGCTATTAAAGTTTATTGTATAACCTATATTTTGAAAATGCTGAAACAATTTAGAGATTGTACTTTCGAAAGGCAAATTATAATTATAGTTCCAAAATTGCAAATCAAAACCATTGCCTATAATTCGCTCATAATCATTCAATAAAAAAGGGTTCGAAGTATAAATTGGACTCATAAAAAGGTTATCGTAATCATAGAATTGTATATTACAATTTGTATTTATCTTATAATTCGTTGAAGATATCTGATAATCTAAAGCGTACGAAAACACTACAAACTCCAATCTATTCCTATTCAATGTGTTGTATTTATATCGAATAGCCATACTATCGACGTTCATTTTATGAGTTTCGTCTATAGGGGCAATTCCTTTTAAAGTAGGGTTTGCAGAATGCAAATCAATTTCAACTATATCCTGATCGTATTTATTGAAAATAATATGGCCATCAAAAAGTTTTCTATCGCTTGTAGCAAATACGATTTTCACCAGAGAATCATTATGCATGGGTAACATTTCGACCGAATAGTTCTTCTTTATTGCATTTCTTGTCATTTTCCCTGGCCATAGAGGTAGTTTATGATACGAATCAATACTAAACAGATTGTATGTTTTCAGTAAATCGGTTGTATTCATACTATAAAATTGTAAATCTTTGGCATGACCATACCGTCCCATCTTCAACTCCAAAGCATCAAATCCGTTGCATTTTGATATCGAAGAATTGTAAAATGCCTCTACAACTTCTACGGGAATAGAGTCGTTGTAACTAATTACAGAAAGCAACGATTTACAACGATCGTTTTCATTGCTTCTACGGTATGAACGAATGATCTTATTTAACAGTTTTAAAATATACTCTTTTGTTTGTGCTACAACTGTAAACTCACGAATATTAAACGCAATGGGGGTTAAAAAAACAGTTGCATCTTTCTCCATATCTTTTATTGATATTTTCTCATTGCGATAACCAATAAAAGAGACAATTACTGTATCGGATTTTGAGTTTTTCGGGACAACTAATCTGAAGCGTCCTTTATCGTCGGAAACGGTTCCCCTGCTGCTGTGTTGGAGTTGAATTGTGGCATACAATAATTCAGTTCTAGATTCTTTGTCAAACACACGTCCTGTAATGCTTTGCTGACCATTAACAAATAACGGTAAAAGCAGAAATAAGGTGCAAAATACTCGATTCATACTGTGTTCACTTTTTATATTATACTGCTTGGGAGATCTTAATATTTCCCTATTTTTTTAATTCAATTTCAATCCTTTTTAAAAGCGTTAATATCTACATAATTATTTTGAAAAGAGTTTTGAATCCTTTATTTCGATTACTTTACCGAATTGATTCAGCTTGGTAAAATCAATTTTTGATTTGTCGCCTGTTATTGAAATTACAAAGTTATTTCCCTTTAAAACTCGTTCGTAAAAGGAGTATAGCTTCTCCCATGTTAAGGTCTTGTATTGCTCCAGTAAATAAGCCGCAGGATCTTCGGAATAGCCTTGGTGTTTCCACTCTTGAATTTTATTGTGATAGTCTCTAAATCCTGGTTTGTCAGTTATTGTTTTATTAATTAAATACTCTTTAATCATCTCCAATCGTTCCGGTTTTTGTGGTAATGTTTTTATAATTGAATCAACCAGCGTCAGAGCTTCTATGGTTTTATCGGTTTGTGTGCCTAAAAAAGCATTAAAGTGTACGGGGTTGTTCTCGATTTTAGGCATTGGGAAACCTCCGCCAACATTATACGCTAAACTGCGATATTCGCGAACTTCTTGAACTAAGATCCCCGAAAATCCGCCGCCCAGATATACATTAAACGCTTTTAAAAGCGCATAGTCTGCTTTATCTATTTGGCACTTCGACATCAAAAATAGTTTTGATTGAGTGGCCTTATTCATATTGGTAAAAAACACAACATTTTCGTTGTAATCAATACTTTTCTTGTCAATTGGAGATTCAGATGGTTTTATTTTGTTTGAAAATCGCAAATTGTTTTTAATATGTGTTTTAATATTACTTAACTCTTTTTGTCCTGTATAGAAAATTTTTATTTCATACTCAGTAGCCAATTTAAAGTCACAAATTAAGTCTTCTGCTTTTAGTCTTTTAATTCTTCGCAACGAGGGGCGTGTTATATATTGAGAATTTTGACCGTAAAGAGCATATTGACCAAGAGCATGAGCAACGTTTTCAAGTTGTTCTTTTTCCATTTTTCGTTGGGCTTTTTCGCCTTCATAAATCACGTTAATTTTAGAGTTGTCGGGGTAGGGCTCATTAATTAATTTATTTAGTAAGGCTAAAATATGGGGAAGGTTTTTCTCAATACCCTCAATTTCAATGGTGGTGTAATCGTCCGATATTTCAAACGAATAGGAGGCTCCATATTTCGCAAATTCGAGACGTACATCGTTTAGTGTTTTAAACTCCAAGCCGGCAAAATTCATATATTGGACAGCATATTCAAGATATGGAGCTTTTATTTTTCCAATTCCAAACTGAATAGACATCGTGAAAATATCATTTATGGGATTTTGATTAATATGCAGGGTGTAGTTTTTAGATAATTGTTCCGATTCAATATCGATACTGAAATCAATAAACGAAGGATTGTAATTTATTTTTGGGATTTTGTCGAACTGTTTTTGATATGCAGATACGTGATTGGTGTTGGTTGCAATGGGTTTAAAGTTGGGTTTCTCAATTTTGTCTTTTTTAGGGCTACCCATTCTCGATTGCAATATGAGATAATTGTCCCCCAAGTATTTTTGAGTAATTGCTTGAATATCTTCTTTTGAAATGTTTTTAATTCGTTCGGTTTGATTAAATACCTCATTTAGATCAAGGTTTTGAGCGGATGCAAACGCTAAAGAAATTGCTTTTCCTTGCAATGATTCAAGCATAAGTTGTTGCTCTCGGTAGAATTCACTTTTTATGGTTTCTAAGAAATCATCGGCAAAATCGCCTTCTGCAAGACGTTTCAATTGCTCTAAAACAAGATTCTCTGCCGACTCGAGTTTTTGCCCCACTAGTTTTGGCATTGCAAGTATCAACAGAGACCCGTAGTCGTGATATGGCAATAGTACTGCATGTGCGGCTAAAAGCTTGTTGTCGAGGCTTAATTGGTCTAGATATCCAGTTTGTGTGGAGTTGTTCAGCATCTTAGCAATTACATCCATAATAATTTTATCGCTATCGCCTTCGGGAGGGGTTCTAAATCCCATTAAGTTCATCTTTATAGGTGAGAGTTTTTCTTGGACTAATTCGCGTCCTTTAAACGGCTCTTCGCTATAAATGATTGGCTTTGGAATATTTCTCGTAGGAAGTTGACCAAATTTTTCAGTTATGACGGGTATTATTTCCGATGTTTCGAAATCGCCTGAAAGTACTAGAACCATATTGTTTGCAACATACCATGTTCTATAAAATTCATACATTTTCGACAAACTTGGATTCTTTAAATCCTCAGTTGTTCCAATCAAACTACGTTGCCCATAGGGATGTTTTTTAAACATGTATTTATTGAAGCTTTCAAATAATTTAGTTTGAAACTGATCTTCGTACATGTTTTTTTCTTCATAAACGACCTCTAGTTCAGCCTGAAAAGCTCTAAAAACTGGATTTGTGAATCGATGGGCATATAAATCGATCCACTGATTTATTTGATTAGGTGGAAATTCATTAAAAAATGCAGTTACATCGGGCGAGGTAAAGGCATTCAATTTTGTTCCGCCCATTTTGTGGATAATATTGCTCATTTCGTTTAAAATCGAATATTTCGATGCCTCGACCGATTCTTTATTAATGGCCTGATGGATCTCTTTGCGCTGGTTGTCATCGGATGTTTTTCCAAGGGAATCGTACAAACAAATTATTTTGTCGATGTGTGGTTTCTCTTTTTCCCAATCCGATGTTCCTAATTGCGTTGTGCCTTTAAACAACATATGTTCCATGTAATGTGCCATTCCTGTTGCATCCCAAGCGTCGTTTTTTCCACCAACTTTGGTTAGCACTACTCCAAAGACTTTTGGATCTCTATTATCTTCGTTTAATATTACGGTTAATCCATTATCTAATTTGATCGTTTCGATCTTGTTTTGACCACTTGTATTGAGTCCTGTAAGTATTGTTGATAATAATATCATGCTGATTTTTTTCATTTGTTTACAAATTTGTGTCTATGATGTTTCATTTTCGAAATTGTAGGATAGACATTCCTCAACAAACTATATTTTAATAAGTTGTATTTGATAAAAAAAAGCACGGAAGTGAATTTACTCCCGTGCTTTTTTTATTCATTTCTTAAATTAATCATTCATTATTGAATCTATTGCTTTATGAACATTTTCAAATGCGTTGTTGTCTTTCACAACGTAGTTGTCAACGTTTTCGCGCACAAATTCATATACTAAATTTCCATCTTCCTGTCCACTCAGAATAACAATTTTTATGGAAGGGTGAAATTGTCGAACGGCTTTTAAAATTTCCAATCCGTTTTTTGCATTTGGATTCTCAGCGTTTAAGAAATAGTCTAGGACGAGGATGTCAAACGTACTATTTAACTTTTTCAGACACTCTTCGCCTGTTTTTGCTGTTTCTATTTCTATGTTGTTTATATCTGTTAATGACTCTTTTAGCATTTCTAAAAAGATAAAGTCATCATCAACCAACATTATTTTATAATTCTTTGCCATGGTATTAAGATCTATAGAAAGTACAAAAATAGTAATTTTTACATTAAAACGAGTAAAATCAGATCTCTTTATTTAATATTTGGCCTAAAGGCTATATTCAATCATATTGTAGAACGTAATTTACGACTCATTGTTCTTATCATTTTTAAAATAATGTTTAAGTTCTTGTTCAATTTTCAGCCATTCGTGGGAAATGTTATTAATCCATGTTTGTAAATTATTATGGTCAAATTGATTTTGTTTGATTGATTCTTCGACATTTTTCGCCCATTCCTGAATATCATGTCTTCCTAAATAGGTCATTTTGGGTTTTAGGGCATGTGCTTTATTTTGTGTTTTTTGAAGGTCGCCATTTTCATATGCGGTTTTTAGATCTTTTATTTCGGTGCCCACCGTATCGTAATACATAATGAGGATTTTGTTTATCTGTCTTACGTTTCCTTTATATATTTTATTCAGCGAGTCGATGGTGAAATTTTCAAATCTTTGATCTTCTTTGGGAGCAGCATCGGTGCTTTCAATTAAGTTGTTATTTGAGATTCTATTTATGTTACTAGGTATTACCTTCCCTGCTTTTACCAAAGTTTGTACCTGCTGACTTCCATAGTATTTAATTTTATAGAAAAGGTCTTCTGGCACGAATGGCTTTGTAAGATAGTCGTTCATACCTGAAGCAAGACATCGATCTTTTTCATCTTTTAAAGCGTGGGCTGTCATGGCAATTATTGGAATGTTTTCTTTTCCTTCTATTTTCCCATCTCTGATTTGTTTTGTGGCTTCGTTGCCATCCATTAATGGCATTTGAATATCCATAAAGACCATTGAATAGTTCTTTAATTTGAGTTTTTCCAAAGCAACCACACCGTTTTCGGCAATGTCAATATTTATGAAAGGTTGCCATGTTTTAATGGTATCTACGGCTAGATGCTGGTTAATTGCATTGTCTTCAACCAATAAAATATGGATGTTTTCAGCCTCATGTTGTTCGATTGTAATTTGTTTGTTACCGTGTTTATCAATAACGAGTTCGCTTCCAATTCCAAATGGAAGAATGAATGTAAATGTAGTTCCTTGGTTTATTAAGCTCTTTACAAATATTTCGCCGTCTTGGAGTTCAATTAAGTTTTTCACGATTGATAAGCCGAGTCCAGTGCCACCAAATTTACGAGTGGTTGAATTTTCAGCTTGTGTAAATGCTTTAAATAGATGTGGCAGTTGTTCTTCAGACATTCCAATACCATTATCTTCTATATTAAATTCAATTTCAATATGATGTTTTGTTCTGCCTTTAACTTTTAAAGTACATTTTATTGTACCCTCATCAGCCGTAAATTTAATGGCGTTTGATAAGAGATTTAGCATTATTTGATTTAGTCGAGTAGGGTCTCCAATTAATACTTGTGGAATCTCTGGATCGATAATGCTCAGAAGCTTATGATTTTTTTCTTGTGCTTTTATTTCAATGGTTGAGACAAGAAAGTCAATAAGTTCGTACAATGAAAAAGCGATTTTTTCAAACGACATTTTACCGGCTTCAATTTTAGAGATGTCTAAGATATCGTTCAGTACAACAAGAAGGTTGTCGCTTGAAGCTTTGATGTTTTTAAGAAACCGAAGTTGTTTGGAGTTGAAGTCTTCCTTTAACAATAAATTTGCAAATCCTATAATTGCATTTAATGGTGTTCTAATTTCGTGGCTAGTATTGGCTAAAAAGAGTTCCTTCATCTTCGAATGTTCTTTAATTTCAGCATTTGCTCGCTCTAGTTCATCCTTTTGCCTGTTGATTAAATCGAGTGCTTCTTGAATTTTTTTCCGGTGCATCTCATTTTCGAGAAGCGCTTTCTGAAGTTGAATGTGATGTTTACTTGATTTTTTAAACGCTTTCTCTAAATCGTTAATACGTTCTCGCATTTCAGTCTTTTCAAGCAAAAACTCGTCTCTATGGTATATGGTTTTCTTCAATTCCGTCTTTAAATTTCTTTCATTTTCCTTTTCTTTAGATATGTCGATTAATATCAACGCATAATTAGTGAATTTTCCAGAATTATTTTGGATTGGGGTTGCCAATAATTTGAAGTGCAGCTTTGCACCATCCGTTGATTCTAATTCCAGAGACTCTTCAAATGGTTCCCTCTTCCCAATTTTCGACAATGAAAATGAGTCGCAATCCAACTTCTTTGCAACAATAAGTAAATTGGTTCCAAACTGAGTAATGAATGTTTTTTTATTATATCCTGTTATGGCAATAAAAGCTGGATTAACATTCATTAAATTCAGGTCTTTGTCATACAACAAAAATCCATAAGGGCTATTTTTAAGATATTCAGATAGCAACTCAAAAACAGAGCGTTTTTTAAATATTCCTTGGGGCGTGAAATTTTCGAAGCTACTTTCGGATTCAAACTCATCTAGCTTTTGTTGTCTAAAATAATATTCTAAAGCCATCCAAATTATAACCGAAATGATAATAACAGCGATTACAATAAGGATTAAATTAATAGCTGAGGTCTCAATAAAAAGAAGATGTACCATGATAGTATACTTTGTATTATAATTTAACGCCTATAATCAGAACATCATCAACTTGTTCCCATTCACCTTTCCAGTTAACAAAAGTGTTGTCAAGTTTCAGGTATTGATCATTAGGCGTCAACTTGTTTATGTTAAGCAATAGTTCTCTAAATCGGGAGTACCGAAATTTATTTCCATTTTCGCCTCCAAATTGATCGGCATACCCATCCGAAAATAGATATATTATATCTCCTTTGTGGAATGGGATGGTATGTGTGGGAAAATCGACAATCGAACTATTGTTTTCAATGGTTCCTACACTTAGAATGTGTCCTTTAGTAATTATTAGTTCATTATTTCGTATGAGATATAACGGGTTTTTAGCTCCAGTAAACTGCAACGTTTGGGTCGAATAATCGACAATAACCATCGATAAATCCATACCATCTTTGATATGATTAATATTTCCCTCTTTATTTAATGTGTGTATTACAATATCGTTAATGCAATTTACAATGGTTCCTGTATCGGTAAGTCCGTTATGATGTATCGCTTCATTGATGGCATCACGGGCAATTATGGACATTAATGCTCCCGGTACTCCATGACCAGTACAATCAATTGCCGTTATTAGTTGCTTTTCACTCTCGTTTGCCATGATCTTATCAACCCAGTATATATCTCCACTTAGAATATCTTTTGGCCTAAAGTATATGAATTGCTCTGGAAACAGCTCCTGAATCTTAGATTCAGGAGGAAAAAAAGAATTCTGAATTCGCTCAGCATAAACAATCGAGTCTGTAATATTTCGGGATCGTTCTTCAAGTAATACGTTTTGGTCCCTAATTTTATCTTGTTGACTTAGTATCTCTTCGTTTTGATTTTCAAGTTTATTATTTTTTACCTGTATTATTTCGATAGAGTCGGCGAGTTTTTTTTGTTGTTCCATATTAAGCATCATCGCCTTTTGGAGTTTAATATGTTGAGCACTTGATCTTTTAAACGCTAATTCGAGTTCCCGATTTGTTTTATCAACCTCTTCACGTTGATTATGTAATTCGTCGGTTATTTTTTTATTGTGCGTAACCAGTGAGTTGAGTTCTCTATTAGTTTCTTGTAGCTTTTTTGTTCTTTCTCGAACAGTATTTTCGAGCTCAATGTTCATTTTTTCTTTTAATTGCTGGAGTTTAACGTGGTTTTGCTCTGATTTTTTAAATATCAAGAGATGATACAGTCCTATTTGTCGGATAATAGCAAAAAGGATAATGGAGAAGTGTATTACTGTACATATTTTGCAAAATTTTTCCAACTGAAAGAAACTAATGTGAAATTTACTGAAATGGATTATAAAAGTAACAAGCACGATGAGATGAAAGAGGTGAGCAACAAATAATGGTTTCCCTATGGGAGTGAGTTTAAAAGATTTTACTATGAAAATTAAAAGTAATAACCATGAAGCAAATGCATATGTGATATATATACGTGTTGATATATTATAATTAAAGTTGAAAATTAATTGAGTTATAAATACTATAACTCCAATAGCTATCCATATGAAAAGAGCAAAACAATACTTATTATTTTTTTTGCAGGTTTCAACAAGAATGCGAATTACTAATAGTGTGAGGGATATATAGATTAAATTAGGAATTATAAAGATCAAGTTTTCAGTAATCCAGGGTGAATTTGCATACAAATATTGAAAACCATATCCGTCAATGTTGAAAAAGTAGAAAATTGAAAAAAACAGGTAAATAAGAAAGTAAAATAGAACCTTAGTATTAATTCTCATTATTATTAAAGCAATAGAGGCAATTAGAATTGTTAGTAATATTCCATAGTAAATACCATTCAGAATACTATCGCGTAACATATTTGATATAAATGAACTTTCGTCATAAATAATTATCGGTATTTTGAGTAATTGGTTATTATTTGCAATTTTAAAATAGCATGTTACGCTTTCATTTGCATCCAATACAATTTGTTCGGTGATAAAGCGGGAGTGGAGTATTCGTTTGTTAAGTGGGAGATTTGTTTCTTGCGCAAGGTTGCTTATTATCAACGAATTTTTGTTGCTGAAAAACTGAATATTCTTAATTTGTGAGTTTCGTAATTCCAGATAAAATGTTTTTTGTATTTGGCAATCGTTTTTTATAATAAATGTAATCCAGTTGGTTTTTTCCTCCGCCATAAACTCAATTATGTCGCCCACATTTTTTGTGAAGTCTTTAGATTCCACGTTATATACAACATCTCTAATGGATTTATCCCCGACGGAATCCTTAAATACTAATGTGTTTTTGGCAATATTGAAACGTGACTCATTGTCTAAAAAGATAGTATCTTGAGCAAAACTACTTTGTTGAGTTAACAAAATAAAAAAAAACAGAATAATGGAGAGAAATGTTTCGCGTTGCATATTTGAATAAATTGAGGTTGAATCGAAGTTTGATTAAGGATGTTTTTTCGAATCATTTTCTATTGCAAGATAGCAGTTTATACAATATAAACATAGAGAATATGATTTTTTTATTCTACATTAAAGCTCCTGATTTTCTTTGGTTCTAAGGAATTAAAAGAGGTCAAAAATAAAGCAAGTTGTTAAGCAAAAAGTTGGTTTTGAATCGAGCCTATTTAATGCTTATTGTATTGATTTTGTAATTTTGATTAAAATGCAAGAGATACATATTATTATTAATATATCCTGATTTAGGGTTTAATTGCTTCATTCTTAAATCCATGTGAAGCAAATTAGGGGAGTAGTTTTCAAAACAGAAGCGAAAATCATGGGAGTATTTTGATAATGCTTCAATAAAAAATTTAGCGATATCATACCCTTCAAAAGCACGCGATTTGGGTTCTGTATCAAAGTAATATCGATATTTACGTACAAATTCAATGATGTTTTTATTTGAATAATCGACATACGAAAGGGAATACAGATGGGTATTTAGATTATGGAAGAACTCAAGTTTTATATTCTCAAATCGTGTCCATCGGGGTTGACCAAATAAAACAATAGTTTGTTGCGCTGTTAAAGTGTTTAGCCGCGCCACAATATCACTCACAAAAGCTTTATCTGATGATGGAATAATTACTACGGTAGTATCTTGTTTTATAAATAGTTCTATTAATTTAGACTCTTCTCCTTTGTAGTAAGCAAACTCTGTGTATCGCAAATCTTCTATTGTTTCGGGAGTATATCGTTCAAATATCTTACTTTTAAGTATGGGAATATATGTGGAGTCATATTGATTTCCGTCAAAAATAACAATAAAACTATCGCTTTTTAGGGTGGTTAAAAACCTTGTTGATTCCGTTTCTTGAATTTTTTGTGATGGACTAACCATAAATGCATTTTCGTAATCGAGTAAAAAGCCCTCTTCCACTGAAAATGGACTTACAATGGGGATATTGTATTTCTTAGCCTCTTCGGTAATATAAGCAATATGCTTGCTATATGCGGGTCCAATTAATAGATCCAAATTTCTAAATTCCAAACTCTGAGCTATATTATCAACTTCTAAAGTGTCGTTTTTACTATCAAAAACAAATAGTTCAATGGATAAGCCTTGATCTTTCAAATCCTCCAACGCAATGAGTAGTCCTTGATAAAACTCCACAAACTGGGTCGAACGAGCATAAACTTTTGGTAAATTGCCTGTTTGTAAGAGGGTGTCATTGATGTTTGTGAAAAATGGCATTATTAGCCCTACTTTCATTATGCCTTCAAACTTTTTCTCAATACATGGGCAAGGAACGTCAATTTGTGGAACGATTACACTATCTTTTTCTATCGACGTAATTTCAGGCAATGGCGGTATCGTAATTGTTGCCAACGATAATTTAATAATTTCACCCGCCAACAATTCTCGTTCTTTTAGGGCTGGGTTTTGGTTTTTAATCTCATCTATGGATATTTTATACAAACCACCTAAACCGTATAGTGTTTCTTGAGGTTTTACCATATGATAATGAAACGATGCTGTATCAAGTTTCACAGGCAATTCAGAAACAATATCAACTTTGTTTTTAGGGATTTTTATGGTTGTTCCATCTGCAATATCAATCTCAATAGATGGATTTGCTTTTTTTATAAATTTGCTTTTAACGCCATACTTATTGGCTATATCTTCCGATGTTTCATTATTAATTGTAGTATGATAAATGAAATCGTTATCTTGTTTAATCTCAGAAACATCCGATTTAATATGCGAAGGAATTCTAAGACGCTGGTTTGGATGGATTGTCTCTTCGGATCCCGGATTAATCTTAAATATATCGTTGGGCTTGATACCGTATAAAAGTGCTATTCGGAAAACAGTTTCGCCAGGTTTAACAATATGATAGAGAGGACTGTTTGTGGAATCTTGTGTCGTATGAGGTGGTTCGTCCGGTTTTTCTTCAGACGGCGTATACGGTATCTTTACTGCTGCACCAATTTCCAAGGAGGTTGGAATAATAAATGGATTTGCTTTAATTACGCTATCGTAGGGTGTATCGTAACGCTTCGATATATTGAAAAGAGTTTCGCCTTTTTTTACGATGTGAATTATATATTTATTGCCTGCAATAATTACAACATTATATCTTTCTTTCGATTTAGTTGTGTTTTGAGAATTGCCATATAAAACAACAGAGGCCAGTAATATTGTAAAGACTATTCTAAACATAGGGTTTAGGTTTGAGTTTAGCATACAAAAATACACTAATTTGTCAAAACTAAAGGGTATTTATGGATTCATTGACCCTTTTGGGGATAATAATTATTCTTTTGCGCTTTTGTAGCACTTTTCATATCTTTTATAACGCGAAAGCGCCCGAAGATTTCTCCCCGAGCGCCCTCACTAACCAAATTACTGCATATGAAAAATAGCCATGAATCGATTTTAGTTAAACAAATCCTGTGCCATTATTCGTATAAACTATCATCAAGATATGTGTTTTCATAATAAAACGAGTTCGATATATTTAAAATCCCTCTAATTACATCTATTTTTGATTTTGCTTCTTTATTATTTGGGTCTGTTTCCAAAATTTTATAAAAATAATTTAGTGCTTGACCATATTCTTGCTTTTTCATCATAATTGTTCCAATCAATTTATTTTTTTGGTTTGCACTTAATGTATTGTCCTTTTTTTGCAATAAAATTAAGGCTTCGTCAAGTTGATTGTTCTCAATGAGGGTTTCAATTTCCAAGATCATTATTTTAAGTTTAGAATGATAACATTTTTAATTTTGAATTGTTCTATTAAAAAGCAAAAGTATGACAATTTTTCAGAGTGACAGAAGGAATGGCCTTCCGGAAATATATTTAGATAAAAAGGAGAGCGTATTTAATATATCCGGCTCTAGTTTTCCTGAAGATTCCATTGACTTTTACAAGCCTGTTTTTCAGTGGCTAAAAGATTTTGAAGTGAATCCCAATAGCAAATTGGACGTTAATATAACGTTGGATTATTTTAATACAAGTTCATCGAAAATATTTCAACATTTCATCGATATTTTCAATAAACTTGGGAAATCTGGCGTAGTGGTTACCTTAGATTGGAATTATTATGATGATGATGAAAACATCTATGAAGCAGGCGTTGGATATGCTGAAAATGCGAATTTTAATTTCCGAATGATAGAGAAAAATATATAAATAAAACTTCTGATTGGGTTACAGTTAAAACAAAGGGAGCAATTAGCTCCCTTTGTTTTTAATATCAGATTTTCATTAAACAACTCCGGCAAATCCCATAAAAGCAAGGGCTAAAATACCGGCGGTAACTAGGGCTATTGGTGTGCCTTTCATTCCTTTAGGAACATTCATTAAGTCGAGATGCTCTCTAATTCCTGCAAATAATACAAGGGCTAGAGCAAACCCAATGGCCGATGAAACTGCAAAAACAACGCTTTCCAGTAAATTGAAATCTTTTTGTATGGTAAGAATGGCAACCCCTAGAATTGCACAATTTGTGGTAATAAGGGGTAAAAACACTCCTAAGGCTTGATATAGCGCAGGACTCACCTTTTTTAAAATTATTTCGACCAATTGCACCAACGATGCAATAACCAAAATAAAGGTAATGGTTTGTAAATAACCAATTCCGAATGGTTCCAGGGCATATTTTTGAATTAAAAAGGTAACAATGGTCGCCAATACCATTACAAAGGTAACAGCACCACCCATACCAATTGCGGTATCAATCTTTTTTGATACGCCCATAAAAGGACATATTCCAAGGAATTGACTTAATAGAATGTTGTTGACAAATATTGCCGATAAAATTATAGTTACATATATCATCTCTAAATCTCCTTATACGTTACGAATCTTATTGATTAATGCAATTAAGTATCCCAATACAATAAATCCTCCCGGTGCTAAAATAAACATGAGCATTGTAATGGGCGCATTGGATTGATCCACTGGAAAGATGGGAATGTTGATTCCAAATATCGCACCTGCTCCCAATAACTCACGTATAGAACCTAAAAGGGTTAAGGCAAAAGCAAAACCAAGGCCTATACTAAGTCCATCGATTAGAGAATTAAATACATTGTTTTTTGAGGCATATGCTTCGGCCCGTCCTAAAACAATGCAGTTTACTACGATCAAAGGGATAAAAATACCCAATGCTGCGTGTAAATCGGGTGAATAAGCGGACATGGAGAGATCTACAATTGTCACAAATGAGGCTATTACCACAATAAAAGAGGGGATTCTTACTTTATCGGGGATCAAATCTTTAATTAATGAGATTGCCATGTTGGACATTATTAATACAAACGTAGTGGCTAAGCCCATCCCGAGTCCATTTACTGCCGAACTAGTGACAGCAAGGGTAGGACAGAGTCCTAAAAGTAGTACAAAAACTGCGTTTTCCTTGAAAAATCCTTTGGTTAAATTCTGCATAAAATTCATTGGTTATCTCCTTTCAAAAGCGCTTTATGAGCTCTGTCAACAGCGTCGCAAAAAGCTCGTGAACTAATGGTTGCTGCTGTAATTGCATCTACATCTCCGCCATCTTTTTTAACGCTGAGTTTATATGATGTTGGGTTTTTAATTTTAAATTGGTCTTTAAATGTAGGCTCGGCCATTTTTGTTCCTAAACCCGGAGTTTCTTTGTGTTCCAAAACCGAAACATCAATTATTGAACCATCGGGGGTGAATCCAACCATAAGCCATATTTCGCCACTAAATCCATTTTTTGTAAAAGTCTTAACGGCAGTTCCTACCAACGAATCTTGCATTTTTGCCGGATAGAGCTCCAGAATAAAGCCATTGTCCATAGCTACTTCGTACATCTCATCATTTGGGTTGTTGTCAAAAGTAGGGACAACTTGTTTAATAGCTTCAATTTTTTTGTTCAGTTTTGCCTGCGCAATAGGTTCTTTTGTTAATTCATAAACGTAACCCAACGAGGTAGCCGAAGCAAATGTAATAACCAAAAGTGTTATTAGCATATTGGGAAATGTTGATTCTTTCTTAGCCATTTTTAACCTCCTCTCCAAATCTCTTCGGTTTAATATAACGGTTCATAAGCGGAACAAACGCATTCATAATTAAAATTGCAAACGATATTCCTTCTGGATACGCTCCCCAAGTACGAATAATCATTGTTAATGCCCCTATTCCAACTCCATAGATCAACATCGCTTTGGTTGACATTGGGGAGGTGACCATATCTGTTGCCATATAAATAGCACCTAGAAATAATCCTCCAGTTAGAATATGAAACATTGCCGGCATATACTGCTCCGGATTAATTAAATGCATCGATCCTGCGAATATGAACACGGTTAAGAATATTGATACGGGAATATGCCAAGTTATAATGCCCCGGTAGAGCATATATAATCCACCTAACAGAATGAAAAGTGCGGATATTTCTCCTAAACTACCCTCCATATTTCCCACAAAGTGATTTAAACTATTTCCTACTTTATCAAAAATATCTGACATTGGCTCTCCACTTTTAAGGGCTCCTTTGGCAATGCTGAGTGGCGTAGCTCCCGAAAATCCGTCAATTTGTGCAAAGCGATTAGCGGGGAATGAAGTCATATTAACCGGAAAAGAGATCAACATAAATACACGCCCAACTAACGCTGGATTAAATGGATTGGCTCCCAATCCTCCAAACGACATCTTCCCAATGCCAATGGCTACGAGCGAACCAACTATGATCATCCAAATTGGTATCGACGATGGGACATTAAAAGCTAAAAGCAAACCGGTAATAATGGCTGACCCATTAAAAATGGTTACTTTTCCTTTAATTAGATATTTCTGGATTAAAAACTCAAATATTACACATGCGCCTATTGCTGTTAGTGTGACTATAAGCGCCGAAATTCCAAAAAAATAGATGGCTATACCCAACGCCGGTAAAAGACTAAATACAACGCCATACATTATGGATGGCACCGAATCAGTTCCTTTTACGTGTGGCGAAGGAGAAATAATTAGTTTACGATTCATTAGTATCTCTTTTGATTAATTATCAATTATTTTCTATTCCGCATAATTTTTCCAACATTCGACTTTCCGTGACGAATATAATCGAGTAGGGGGCGGTGTGCTGGACAGGTAAAGCTGCAGGAACCACATTCAATGCAGTCCATAACATGATTTTTCTCTGCATCACCCCACATTTGTAACTCCCCATGGGTCATTAAAAGAAACGGTTCAAGCCCCATTGGACATACAGTTACACATCTTCCACATCGAATACAAGTCACATACTCTTTTCGAGAAGCAAGTTTTTTGTTTAAGATAAGAATTCCACTCGTTCCTTTAGTTACGGGTACATTCAAATCCCTAAGTGCCTTTCCCATCATTGGACCTCCATTTACCACTTTAGCGGTATCTTTGGGTAATCCTCCTATATGGTCAATCAGTTTCTGCACGGGTGTTCCTATGCGCACCTTGAAGTTTGACGGTTTTGAAACCGATTTTCCTGTAACGGTAACTATACGTTCTATTAATGGCTTGTTTTTTTGAATGGCTTCGTAAACAGCAAAGGCCGTTCCTACATTCTGTACAACAGCACCCACTTCAATGGGAAGTTTACCGCTGGGGATTTCTCGATCAAAAATAGCTTTAATGAGTTGTTTCTCAGCTCCTTGTGGATACTTAACTTTTAGTGGGACAACGCTAATGCCTTGATATTTCTTTGCTGTTTCAGTGAGTTTGGCTATGGCATCGGGTTTGTTTTTTTCGATACCAATAACGGCTTTTTTTACACCTAATGCGTTCATTAAAATAGTTGTTCCAACCATTATCTCATCTGGGCTTTCAAGCATAAGGCGATGATCTGCTGTTAGATAAGGCTCACATTCTACAGCATTAATTATTAATATTTCCGCTGTTTTTCCAGACGGAATCGATAACTTTACATGAGTCGGAAAAGTAGCTCCTCCCAAACCTACGATACCTAATTCTGAAATTCGTTGGATTATTTCCGAAGTTGAAAGTTCGATGTCCGTTTTCAATGTTGTTGTTTGGTCAATGGAATCTTCCCATTGATCGCCATCCACATTAATTACAATGGCTTTTCGTCGATATCCGGATGTATCGAATGTTTCTTCAATTTTCTGTACAATTCCTGAAACGGAAGAGTGAATATTTGCGGACACAAACCCGGTTTGTTTCGCTATTATGGTTCCTACTTTTACGGCATCTCCTTTTTGCACCATTATTTGTGCTGGTGCTCCAATATGTTGTGAAACCGGAATAATGACCATTTCGGGTAGGGGAAGCGTCTCGACAACGGCTCCGGCTGATAATTTATTTTCGGGCGGGTGAATACCACCTACTTTAAATGTCTTTAGCACAGTACACCTCCTAGATTAGTTATTTAAATATTTTCAATGATACTTGATGTTGTTTCTTTATCCTCAGTAATTTTCTTTGGAGGAAAATTCAACTCTACGATTGCATGTGTTGGACATACATCGACACATTTTCTACAAAGTTTACATTTGTTAAAATCGATATATGCCAAATTGTTTTCAATGGTAATGGCATCGTGAGGGCACGCCTTGACGCATTTTCCACAGGCAATACAAGCCACATCACACGCTTTCTTGGCTATGGCGCCTTTGTCGCAACTAACACAACTAACGTAGATGCGTCGGCTTTTGGGACCTTTTTTGCGCATCTCAATGATCGAGCGTGGACAGGCTTTTACGCAAGCCCCGCATGCAACACAATTTTCCTCGATAATTACAGGGAGTCCTGTTTTTTCATCCATGTACATTGCGTCGAATTTACAGGCTTCAACACATTCGCCATATCCAAGGCAACCATAGGAACAGTCGGTTTCGCCAATATAGAGCGAATGGGCTATGGAACAGTTCTTTGCTCCTTGGAAAATGGATGTTTTTGGTCGATTCTCAGTGCTTCCGTTACAACGAACTACAGCAATCATTGGTACAGTTTCTTTCACATCCTGTCCTAAAACGGTTGCAATGGCTTTCATAGTCTCGTTTCCGCCTACTGGACATAACATGTCGGATATATGATCGGCTTTTACCAATGCTTCAGCAAAGCCTCTACATCCTGGAAATCCACATCCTCCGCAATTTGCTGCAGGCAATAGTGCTTCTACCTCGTCAATTCGCGGATCTTCATAAACTTTGAACTTTTTTGCTGCATAAAATAAAACCACTGCTGCAATTACTCCAATAACGCACAGTGTGATGATTGATAGTAGAACTATTAGACTCATTTTTATTGTTAATTAGTTATCTTTTTTATTTCAAAAGTCATGGTGTTGGTATATTTATTACCGTAAAACTTTATATAAAAAAAATAGATTACAGTTATTAATAGGGACGCAATGCCTGATTTCCATTCTTCTAAACCCATTTGATCGCCAATAATCAGCGTTATTAAGATGATAATGAATGGGATAATATAGGCAACTAAAACAGCTTTATATCCTTGCTGTGTGCGTAAATTCACTAGAACTTCTTCGCCAACTTTATATCCTTGATCGTCAATGGTTGCTGTTATGTGTCGTTCTTGGACATCAGCAGAAGTACAAGCTCCTTTTGCATGACAGGATGCACATGCTGAAGTTTGTTGCAATGATATTCTCGCAATGTTTTTTTCAATTGACAAAATTTTACCGGTATGTTCAATCATCCCATTTTATTTTTCAAATAAAGACAAAAGTAACCATAGTTTTGAACATTTATTTCATGATGTGTCAACTTTTGGAGGTTACAATCACTTATTTGTTCCCATTATAAATGGTTTACATTTATTTTAAACATTACTTTTGATTAAAATCATATACTTCTACTTTTGATAATGAATCGGTTATCATCTAATTATTTTTAATTTAGAAACCATACAACTTCAATGCCCTTTTCATGTTAAATAGCACGTTAAAAAATGTAGTTAAGAGCTATATAAATACCATTTGTCCCATCATTTTTATTTAATGCCTGTGCATAATCAACAGCAATAATGAAATTTTCGTTCAAGGCAAATCGCAATCCAGCACCATATCCGATATGAAATACGTCTCTGTTTTTTGAATTAAAAAAATCGTTTGATCTATAATCTGGATTCTGTAGTGCGATCTGATTTAGAATCTCTTCTTTATTGAATTTAATATTCCGAGTAACCATTCCGCCATCAACAAAGCCATTTAATCCGATATAGATATTTTGTTTTAAGATTTTAAACGTGTTGCTTTTCGCACGAAGTTCAACATTGGTTAATAATACATCGTTGCCCACAATCCTATTTCTCATTATTCCCCGGATTGATTTTGCACCTCCCAATCCTTCATTATTTGCCCCACGCAAAAAAGTAGTGGTTAAATAGGGCTGTAAATAAAAGGGTGCGTGATCTCCTAAAGTAGCTTGATACATAACTCGATATGCAAGTGCTAATCGTTTGTTTATCAGAGTGAAATACTGTCTGTGAATAAGTGCTGCTTTAAGATGAGTTTCTCCTGGATTTTGGTCGATTTTAGGAGAAAATGAGAGTACTAATTCCGTAAATATTCCTTTGAACGGATTTGGTTCATTGTCTCGGGTATCATATACTACGCCACCTTTTAAATAACCATGAAATCCGCCATCTTTTTCGCTTTCTGGAATTACACCCCAATCAACATATAAATCGTATAACGACGCAGTATCGGGAAGTACGCTCTTATTTCCTTTGTTCAGCCTATCAAGATCCAACGATCCAATGCTGTAATTATAGAGTGCTATGCCGGCAATCCAACGGAAATTTTTCCCAAAATTGCGCTGAAGGTCTGTAGTAAATCGAAATATTTTTCGATCATGGGCATAAAACAATCGAGAACGATACAATTCCGAATCCTCATCAATCCAATTCGGATTGTAAATCGCTTCGGAACCATTAAACCCAAAAAAACTAAGCGCTTGTTCTGTTAAATAGCTAATGTCGGTGGTGATTCGATAATTGGGAATTAAATGTTTGGAATCGTAAAAAAAACGATTAATTCCCGATCCTTTTGTAAATCGGCTCACTTCAAAATACAAGGAGTGAAGATATTCTGGGTAGGTTGACCCATTGCCATAAAAGTAGAAATTGGTTAAACCCCCATATTGAAAACCTAAATCGGTATCAAAGGTAATGGTGGGTAACGCACCTAAGGTCCAACCCGTTTTTGTTTCCGTAGTGTCGTTCATTGAGTTTGCATATATTCCTGATATAGAGAGAAATATAGTTAGCATTAGAAGTGTAACACGAATGTTTTTATTGTTCATGATTGCGCTTTATGACTAAGATTTAAGTTTAAAACTATGGTGAGATAGCAAATTCATTACCATGTATTAACAATTACAAATCTTTTCTTTTCCAATAACCTTGTTTTTTATACACAAATATGCTTGCAAATTAGTAAATTTGTACCAAATACAACGATAACTACATACGAATCTATAAAATTTTTGATTTAATGAAACTACTTATAAAAAACATTGCAAAACTTATTCAAACCGAGGAAACGCCTCGTTCATGGGTTGCCGGTAAAGATATGGATCAATTACCAATTCTTGAAAATGCTTATTTACTGATTAATAATGATTTAATTGAGGACTTTGGTCCCATGAGTCAATGTCCAAAGGGTGATTTTGAATCGATTGATGCAATAGGAAAGTTTGTCTTTCCATCGTTTTGTGATAGCCATACACACATTGTATATGCTGGAAGTCGCGAAATAGAGTATGTGGATAAGATAAAAGGTCTTTCCTATGAAGAGATTGCAGAAAAAGGCGGTGGAATTTTAAATTCTGCCAAATTACTTGCCCAAACAAGCGAAGATGACTTATATAATCAAGCCTTAACGCGTGTAAATGAGATGATTTCGTTCGGAACAGGAGCAATTGAAATTAAATCGGGTTATGGCTTAGATGTAGAGAATGAATTGAAAATGCTACGTGTAATTAAACGATTAAAGGAGCATGTACCAGTTATAATAAAATCCACTTTCTTGGGTGCTCACAGTATCCCAATGGAATATAGAGGAAGACAGTCAGAATTTGTCGATTTAATTATCAATGAAATGCTTCCTCAGGTTGTAGCTGGCGACTTAGCCGATTATGTGGATGTGTTCTGTGACAAAGGATTTTTTACGGTAGAAGATACAGAACGGATTTTGATGGCTTCCATGAAACTTGGTTTACAGGGGAAAATACATGCCAATGAATTGGATTACTCAGGAGGTGTGCAAGCGGGGGTAAAGTACAATGCTCGTTCAGTTGATCATCTGGAATTTATTGGTAAAGAGGAGATTGCATCCTTAAAAGGGAGTGAGACAATGCCAACAATTCTTCCCGGAGCAGCATTTTTTCTAAATATGGTTTGTTCTCCAGTTCGCGAAATGATGAACGCAGGACTTCCCATTGCGCTGGCATCGGATTACAATCCGGGATCATCACCATCGGGAAACATGAAATTTGTTATATCCTTAGCTTGTATAAATTACAAAATGACACCAAACGAAGCGATTAATGCAACAACGTTGAATTCGGCTTACGCCATGGGAATTGAGAACGAAGCGGGCTCTATTGCACGAGGCAAAAAAGCTAATGTGTTTATTACTAAAGAGATACCAAGCATCGAATATATTCCATATGCTTACACGAGCAATATTATGGATACCATTATTTTGAATGGTAAAGTGATAAATATATAATAGAGTGATCGGAAATTTAAAATATTGTAACTAAAATAATAAATTAGAAGAACTATGACAAAACAACTTATTGAATGCGTTCCTAACTTTAGCGAAGGGAACGATATGTCTGTAATTAAGCAAATTACAGATCAAATTGAATCGGTTGAAGGTGTACGTTTAATTGATGTTGACCCGGGAAAAGCAACGAATCGTACTGTTGTAACAATTGTTGGAACTCCCGAAGAAGTGTGTGAAGCTGCATTCAGAGGCATGAAAAAAGCCCAAGAACTGATTGATATGCGAAAACACAAAGGGGCTCATCCTCGATTTGGTGCTACTGATGTGTGTCCACTGATTCCTGTAGCCAATATTACAATGGAAGAAGTTGTTAAATACGCACATAAATTAGCAAAAAGAGTTGGAGAGGAGTTAAATATTCCAATTTACTGTTATGAATATGCGGCCACGGAACAGAAACGAAAAAATTTAGCTACATGTAGGCAAGGAGAGTATGAAGCTGTGGCACAGCGTATTGTAACACCTGAGTGGAAGCCAGACTTTGGTCCTGCAAAATGGAATGAGAGTACTGCCAAAAGTGGGGTAACCGCTATTGGAGCACGTAATTTCCTTATTGCCTATAATGTAAACTTAAATACAACGTCAACACGTCGTGCAAATTCAATTGCCTTTGATGTACGCGAACGCGGACGAGTAAAACGGGAAGGCGATGCTGTTACTGGAAAAATTGTTAAAGACGATAAAGGCGAAAAAGTATGGGAACCCGGTTTATTAAAATCGGTGAAAGCCATAGGTTGGTTTATTGAAGAGTTTGGAGTGGCCCAAATTTCAATGAATCTTACCGACATTACCGTAACTCCACTGCATATTGGATTCGACACCGTTTGTGATAGAGCTCATGCAAGAGGAATTCGTGTTACGGGCTCCGAATTAGTCGGCGTTGTGCCACTTCAAGCCATGCTCGATGCAGGAAAGTATTTCTTGAGAAAGCAAAATAGATCCACCGGAGTTTCGGATAGCGAATTAATTAAAATAGCCGTAAAATCAATGGGATTGGACGAATTATATCCATTTGATCCAAATAAAAAGATTATTGAATATATATTGAAAGGCGATTGCAGTAAAGCGTTGATTAATAAAACGTTGGTTGACTTTGCAAACGAAACCGCAAGCGAATCCCCAGCACCTGGAGGAGGCTCAATTTCAGCATATATGGGCGCAATGGGAGCCGCATTAAGTTCTATGGTAGCAAACCTATCGTCGCACAAAAGAGGCTGGGACGATCGTTGGGAAGAGTTTAGCGATTGGGCGGAAAAAGGAAAAGCAATTCAAAACGAACTACTGAAACTTGTTGATGAAGATACCAATGCATTTAATCTGATAATGAGTGCATTCGAACTTCCAAAAGGTTCGGATCAAGAAAAAATAGACCGAAAACAAGCCATTCAAAACGCTACAAAATATGCCATTGAAGTTCCATTTAAAACCATGGAATTATGTTTTGCAGCCATGGATGTTGCAAAAGCAATGGCCGAAATTGGAAACCCAAATTCAGTTACTGACGCAGGAGTGGGCGCATTGGCTGCTCGTTCAGGTGTTCTTGGTGCTTTTTTGAATGTTAAAATTAATGCCGCAGAACTCGACGATAAAACGTTTGCTGCTTCAATGGTAACCAAAGGCGAAACGATTGTGAAAAAAGCCAATGAATTGGAAGCAACAATATGGAAACTTGTTGAAGCTAAAATAGAGTAATATTATTAATGTAATGTCCTGTAGTTTATTATAAAATCATAAAGTGGATTAAGTAATAGACTACAGGGCTTTTTTGAAATTGAAATAATCAAAACAGATGAGTTGCAAAGTATTCATCATTTAATTTTAGAGGAGAGTAGTATGTCATATCATATTCATCTAGTTGACGATCACAAATTGTTTAGACAAGGGTTGAGAATTTTAATTGAAAATCTTCCCGATGTTGAGAAAATAAGTGAATCGGACGATGGGGCTGAGTTTTTAGAAGCCATTAATTCTGAAATTCCTTCGTTGGTTTTGATGGATATCGATATGCCAATAATTAATGGGATAGAGGCAACCCGAAAAGCGTTGGCGCTTTATCCTGATTTGAAAATTATTGCTTTGTCAATGTACGGTGACGAAGAGTATTACTATCAAATGATAGATGCTGGTGCACGTGGATTTTTATTGAAGAACACCGATTTTAATGAAGTAAAGAAGGCAATCTATTCAGTCTTAGATGGCAACAACTATTTTAGTGAAGATCTCTTGTACAACCTAATTCGGACCATTAAAACGCGCAAATCGGAACCCATTGAGGATATTCTTTCTGTTCGTGAAAAAGACATTCTGTTTCATATCTGTTTGGGGCTTTCTAATCAGGAGATTGCCGATAAATTGACCATAAGCAAGCGAACCGTTGATAAACACCGGTGCAATATCTTATTTAAAACCAATTGTAAAAATACCGCTAGTCTTGTAATTTATGCCATAAAACAACATTTAATTGAGGTTTAAATTGAGTGTAATCAAAATAGTTATCGCTTTACTGTCAAAGTATAGTATATAAACAACTACTCCATAAGATTTATCGCAAAATCATTGTTTATCATGCTTTTACATTATTATTTGGTGTGCAGATAGATTTCAATTAACCCATATGAAAGAATGAAAAATAAGAAAATCCATGCTGCATATCATTACTTGCAATATAAAATAATAGCGAAACATAAAAAAGGGCATAGTATTCATAGTCCTTTTATTTTCAATTTCGTAATCGATGTTCTTTCCGATTCTGTAAAACCAAATTATTTTCTCGAAAATAGACAACATGAAAAGATATTATTGCAAAATGGAAGTGAGATTGAAATTATAGACTATGGCGCAGGATCTTCGTTTGGGAATAGAAGTATTCAGAAAATTAAAAATAATGCGAAAAACTCGGCAACCCCATGGAAATATCGATGTCTGTTAGCCCAAATATCAAATTATTACAAACCCGAATTAGTTGTTGAATTAGGGACTTCTATGGGATTAACCACCAGTGTTTTAGCGAACTCAACTAAACATAAAGTGATTACCGTTGAAGGGAGCGAAAGTATTTACAAAGTGGCTTTAGCCAATTTTCAGAAATGGAAAAACCAAAATATTGTTAGCATAAATGCTCAATTCGATGATTTTATAGCCACCTTAAATTCAAATTCTTCAAAAACATTAATTTATATTGATGGAAATCATCGGTACAAATCCACCATTGATTATGTAAATACCTTATGGAGCAAGATCCCCGACGGTAGCATAATTGTAATTGATGATATATATTGGTCGGCCGAAATGACAAAAGCGTGGAAAGAGATTTGTGAAATTGCTCCCAACAAATATACGGTAGATCTCTACCACATGGGCATAATTTTCAAACATAAAAACTGTGTTGGTCAGCATTTTAGGATTAGATATTAATCTTTATCCACCAACATATAACCACTTCCATGAATATTCTCAATTTTTAATGAACTATCTTCCTTTAAAAATTTCCTGAGTTTTGTAATATACACATCCATGCTTCGAGCAGTAAAATAGTTGCTATCGCCCCAAATTTCACGTAAAACTATGTCACGAACAACAACCTGATTTACATTTTTAGCTAACATATAGAGTAGTTTTCCCTCTTTTGGACTCAATCGCTCCTCACTATTTTCTAGTTTCAATATTCGAGTTGTTGGAATATATTCATATTTTCCAATGCTCAATGGGTTATCTTTTCCTTGAAAAAGCTCTTGACGTCTTCGAATAATGGCCTTAATTTTATACAATAAAACCTCGGAGTCGAATGGTTTTGTAATATAATCGTCGGCACCAAGTCTAAAGCCTTCAATCATATCCTCTTTAAGCGTTTTTGCGGTCAAAAAAATGAATGGAACAATTGGATCGTTAGCACGTACATGCTTTGCAATGGTATAGCCATCAGCATGGGGCAACATGATGTCCAAAATGCACAAATCATATTTACCCTTTGTAAACTCCTCTATGGCACGTTGCCCATCGTCAATCCATTCAACATCAAACTGATTCATTTCTAAATAGGAGCGTAGAACGGTTCCGAAATTTATATCATCTTCTACAAGAAAAATGGAGTGTTTCTTTTTCATATCTTTCGCATTAATTAAGAAGTTAATTGTTGTGGAAGTTGGATTGTAAACGTCGATCCTTCGCCCAATTGACTTTCAATATTTAAACTACCTTTCATAATTTCGATCACTAATTTCACATAACTCAGACCCAGTCCAAACCCTTTCACATTATGAGTGTTTCCAGTGGATGCTCTATAAAATTTCTCGAAAACCTTTTTTGTTGTCTCTTTACTCATTCCAATACCATTGTCGCAAACATCAATAAAAACGATCCCTTCTTTAATATAAGCTTTAATTTCAATAATAGGTCTTTTATCATTGTATTTTAATGAGTTATCGAGTAAATTATAGATGGAATTTATAAAATGATCCTCGTCAATATTGCAATAAATTTCCGACTCTTTACAATGGAACGTCAGATCGCCACTAAACTCTTTTATGCGAAGTTCAAAGCTTTGGATAATCCGATTAATAATGGGAATAATGTCCATTTTTTCGGGTTTTAAAACCACCTCATCTCGTTCAAGGATAGCAATTTGCAAGATCCGTTCAATATGACGATGCATTCTGGCAGATTCTTGTTTTATGATGCTTGTAAACGCATTTTCAGGTATTTGGTGACTTTTCATGACGCTATTTAACGCATCGGTTGCCAAATTAATGGTTGCTATTGGGGTTTTGAATTCATGAGTCATATTATTAATAAAATCGTTTTTCACATCAGCAACTTTTTTTTGCCCAATGATCAAAGATACGGTTTTATAAAAGGCGGAAATAATAAAAACTAAAAAAACGATACTTGCTAAGAGTAACCAGCGCAAGGATTGAATTAAAATCTTTCCTCGGTTTGGAAATTTCACCATTAGCAACGGAGATTGTTCCATTAAAGCGCTAGGATAGAGGTCTATTTGATATTGCTCGGCTCCACTCTCACTAAAGAAGTTCTCCGACGAATAGACCGTTTTCTTTTTATTTGGCTCATAAACAGCATATTCAATGGGAATATTCAAATTGTTTATGGTCTGCTCGTGGGCAATAATACCAGGCAAATCGCCAATCATTAATCGATCGCTCAAAGGAATTTTCCGCAACCGATATTCGAATTGTAACCACTCTGAAACGTGACGCATTTGATTATTTCTTGATGCCGACATCTCCTCAAGCTCTTTTATGGTAGCCTCAATGCTCAAGTAGTCCTTTCGACTTTCAAAATCGGTGTTTTTATGCACCTGTTGATCGAATTTATGTTTGGAACGCTTTAAACTATCAATTAACCAATTAATGGAGTCAATTCCAGGCTGCATAACCGAAAACGATTGGCGTACTTGCATGGAGGCAGTATAAGTCATTAACGACTCTTGGCGTTCAAATCGAGCTGATATTCGGCTCAGCATCGTTTGAACAATTGCATCGAATTGCTTTCGATTCTCAATCAAAGCATTGCGTATCCACAAAGATTGGATAACTATAATTCCAATCATCGCAAATGCTAAAAATATAATTGTTGATCTAACCAGTCGTTTATGCATTGTGTAAATTTCGTTTCCACAAAAATAGCAGGAAATATTGGCTCTCCAATCAATTTAAGATAACTTTAACTACGGTTTAATTTTCGATGCCATTAATATCCATATTTGTACAAGACACATAAGGCACAGATAATCAGCATAGATAAAGGATATTGGAAGAGTTGTGATTTTTCAAAGGCTAAAAAACCGAGGAAAACTAAGGCGTAGAACTAATATTTTAATACCTTTATACGATGGATAATTAAAATAAGTGTATATGTTAAATATTGCATTATTTGGACCTCCAGGAGCAGGTAAAGGCACCCAGAGTCAATGGCTGATAGAAAAGTACAATTTGACTTATATTTCAACAGGCGAAATCTTGCGAGAAGAAATTTTGGCAGGAACAAAGCTCGGATTAATGGCCAAAAATATCATTGAAAAAGGGGGATTGGCCTCCGATGAAATTATTGTGCAAATCATTGAAAATAAAATCACTAAGAATCCTGATGCGAATGGATTTTTGTTTGATGGATTTCCGCGAACCATAGTTCAATGCTATATTCTTGATGGTTTGCTCATGAAAATGAACACAAGTTTAACCTGTATGCTCAGTCTTGAAGTTCCTGAAGATGAACTTATAAGACGCTTAAGAGAACGTGCTAAAATTTCGAATCGTAAAGATGATAACGAAGTTGTAATTCAAGTTCGACTTAAAGAGTATTATGAAAAAACAGTTCCGGTATCGACCTACTATATGGATAAAAACATTTATTTTCCAGTCGATGGAACAGGAGAGATCCAGACAATCCAAAATCGATTATATAAAGCGGTTGAAAAATCCTTGGAAAATCAATGGGAAAATATAATTTTATTTGGCTATCCGGGCAGTGGAAAAGGTTCGCAAGCTAAAAAAATGGCTGAAAAGTTTAATTTGGTCTATATTTCAACAGGATCATTGTTGCGAAAGGAGATTAAACTTGAAACAGAAATTGGTAAATTAGCGAAACCTTATATGGACAAAGGTTCTATTGTTCCAGATGAATACGCTATTAAACTCATTGAGAAAATCATTCATGAGAATCCCAATTCGCGCGGTTTTATTTTTAAAGGATTTCCGCGAACAATTGTACAAGCATATATTGTTGAAGGAATGTTGCGTAGATTAAATAGTACCATTACAGGTGCTATTGAAATTAAAGTTTCTCCATTAGAGGCGGTTCGACGGTTGGCATTGAGAAGTAAAACTGAAAAAAGTCGTTTGTATGACATGGATACTGAATTAATAGTTTCAAGGCTTCAAGAGTACGAAGATAAAACTGTGCTGGCGCGAGATTTTTATGAAAAGAAAAACTTACTTTATGTCGTTGATGGCGAAGGCACTGAAGATGAGGTATTTGAACGCATTAGTGACCAACTAGAGAGAATGAAACGAAGAACTGTATAGATATTCCTATAGACGCGAATTAACACAGTATAGTTCGCGTCTATTTTTAGATTTCTATTTTCCTATAATTTATATTATGTAAAATAGGAATGTTAGAAATTAAGGGGAAACAAATTTCTTATCCCCCCTTAACATTTAATTCTCTGTTTCCTCTGCTTTATGAATTAATTCATCCATTTCCTTTATTTTTTCTGAATAACCAGGTTTTCCCCTTAGTTGAAAATAGATTTGCTTAAGTTGTTTCATGCAATACATATCCGTTGGATTTATTTCCAACGCTCTTTCGAAATATTCTGTTGATTTAATAAATTCCTCTAAAGCCTTTTCTCTCATTGCATTATATGCGTCCACTTCTTGTGGTGGTATATCATTTGCTTGATTATTTAAATCAGCACCTTTGTTGAAAAACAACGCCCCCATGTTAAATATAGCATCAAAATATTCAGGATCTAATTCTATGGCTTTATTATACGCTTCAAATGCTCCTTCTACATTATCTTTTTTATCGTAGAATGTTCCTTTAGCATAATGATATACTTTATTTGTCGGATCAATTTCAATTACTTTATTCAAATAATCGAGCGCAATGTCTAATTGATTTGCATTACTATAATGATCAATCAGAAGCAACATAAGAATTTGATTGTCAGCTATTTGGGCGATGCCATCTTGTAAGATCGTTACATACGCAGCGGTATCACCTTCCTTTAAGGTAATGTCGGCTATTCTTCGTATACAACCTACGGGTTCATAATTATTTTCTGCTGATAATTTATACTGAATTTTTGCAGCTTCTAGATTATTCGCCCTCTCATATGACAGAGCAGTATTGTAATATACAACGTCTTCATTGAAATTAATTTCAGGTAGGTTGCCAATTTCTGATGACAATGTGAATTTTTTGGCAGCATTTATATAATCTTTCTCTTCAAACAATTTAATACCATCATTAAAACATGTTACTCGGATGTAATTTAATTGAGTGATGGCATCTTTAGCAAAACGTCCACTTTTATCCTGAAATTTAATACTGTTTTTATAACTCAACACAGCTTCTTCCCATGGACTTTCATGCAGCTTCATATGTTCTGCTTTGTCTGATTCTGCAATTTTCTGATAAATTATACCCCGATAATACCAAGCTTTTTCATCCTCCTTAGTATCCACATGGTTTATGGCTTCATCAATTGCCTTTTTTGCATCTGCATACCGTGTATTTCCTTGTTTAATTCCGTAATTATAAGCAGTAATTACATTGCGTTTTTGAGCATACCCTAGTGAAAAAACTAGTGTTAATACGCTTAAAGTTATTAGCTTCTTCATTTCTCCTTTTTTTTATGTTAGACTTAATTTCTATTCCTCACTTGTTTCCGATATTTGCGAATCGGTATCTGAATTATTCAAATCATCTGAATTTTCGGTTATTTCAAGATTTTCATCCTCAACTTCCTCGTCATCACTTGCAGCTACATGGGTAACGGCAGCTATTTGATCGTCGTTTTTCAGATTAATAACACGAACTCCTTGACCTGTTCTTCCAATTTGGCGAATTGCAGCTACTCCAGTTCGAATTGTAAGGCCTTTTCGAGTAATGATCATCAAGTCATCGGTGTCAATAACACCTTTAATGGCAATCATTTGGCCTGTTTTCTCGGTTACGTTAAGGGTTTTAACCCCTTTCCCACCTCGTTTTGTTATTCTATAGTCGGCGATGGATGAACGCTTTCCAAATCCATTTTCCGATACAACCAAAATATCTTCTGATTCATCTTCAACAGCAATCATTCCCACAACACAATCATTTTTGGCAAGGGTTATTCCTTTTACTCCCATGGAATTACGTCCAACGGTACGTACATCATTTTCGTTAAACCGAATGGCTTTTCCGGTGCGAACTCCAATAATGATCTCGCTTTTGCCAGCTGTCAATTTAACATCAATTAAACGATCGTCTTCCCTAATATTGATGGCTAAAATTCCGTTCTGACGCGGACGGCTATACTCTTCCAGCAATGTCTTTTTTATAATTCCTTCTTTTGTTGACATGACCAAATAATGCGAATTTATATACTCTTCATCTTTTAAATCTACGATGTTGATGTATGAGCGCACTGAATCGTCTTGTTCAATATTTAGGATGTTTTGAATTGCTCTACCTTTACTTGTTTTGCTACCTTCGGGTATTTCATATACTTTCATCCAGAAACATTTCCCTTTTTCTGTAAACAACATCATAGTGTTGTGCATTGAAGCAATGTAGATATGCTCCACAAAGTCTTCGTCGCGCGTTGTACTTCCTTTTGCGCCAACTCCTCCTCTGCTTTGCGTTTTATATTCTGTCAACGATGTTCGCTTAATATATCCTAAATTAGATATGGTAATTACCATATCTTCATCGGCATAAAAGTCTTCAGGATTAAATTCTTCCGCACTATGAACAATTTCTGTTCGTCGTTCGTCACCGTATTTGGTTTTAACTTCCATTAATTCGTTTGAAATAATTTCCATTCGTAAACCTTCATCAGCCAACACACTTCTATAATACTCAATTCGTTCTAAAAGCTCTTTATGCTCAGTTCGTAGTTTGTCTTGTTCCAGTCCAGTTAACTGTCCAAGTCTCATTTCAACAATGGCATGCGCTTGTTCAAGACTCAACGAGAATCGTTCCATAAGCCTACCTCTAGCATGCTCTCTGCTATCCGACGACTTAATAATTTGTATAACTTCATCAATATTATCGGATGCAATTATTAAACCTTCAAGTAGATGTGCTCTCTTTAGGGCTTGGTCCAATTCAAACTGAATCCTACGAATGGTAACATCGTGGCGGTGCTCGATAAAATAATGAATTAATTCACGTAGATTTAATAATTTTGGCTTTCCATATACTAAAGCAATATTATTGACGCTAAACGTAGATTGCAATGCTGTATACTTGTATAATTTGTTTAAGACAACATTCGCAATAGCATCACGCTTAATGTCATAAACAATTCTCATTCCGTCTCTATCCGATTCATCATTAACGTTACTTATACCTTCAATTTTCTTATCCACAACTAAATCAGCGGTTTTTATAATCATTTCCGCTTTATTTACCATGTAAGGTATTTCAGTGACAACAATTCGTTCACGACCATTACTATCCAATTCAATGGTTGCTTTTGCTCGTATTACAATACGTCCACGTCCTGTCTCAAGAGCATCTTTAATGCCTTGATAACCATATATAATACCCCCTGTTGGGAAATCAGGTCCTTTAACGATCGTACAAAGTTCTTCGATTGTAATATCTCGATTGTTAACATAGGCTAAACAGGCATCAATTACTTCGCTCAAATTGTGCGGTGCCATATTTGTTGCCATACCTACTGCAATACCGGAAACCCCATTAATTAGCAGGTTTGGTATTCGTGCCGGAAGTACTGTTGGTTCTTTTAAAGAGTCATCAAAGTTAAGTTGAAAATCAATGGTGTCTTTATCAATATCGGTCAACATCTCTTCCGTAATTTTCGCCATGCGTGCTTCGGTATACCGCATTGCTGCTGGTGAATCACCATCAACGGAACCGAAATTTCCATGTCCATCAACCAACGGATAACGTAATGCCCATGGTTGAGCCATACGTACCATAGCACTATATACTGAGGAATCTCCGTGTGGGTGATATTTTCCTAAAACTTCTCCGACAATACGTGCCGATTTCTTATGAGGTTTTCCTGCCCATAGTGACAATTCGTTCATTGCGTAAAGAATCCGTCTGTGAACTGGTTTCATTCCATCTCTTACATCGGGCAAGGCTCGTGAAACAATTACCGACATCGAATAATCGATGTAGGAACTTTTCATTTCGTCCTCAATGTTAATTCGAATAATGTTTTCTCCTTCTGTCATTGTGTATTTTTAACTTCAGTTTAACCTGCCAAAATTACAAATTTCGTTTGAAACTTGGTCACTTTGATGCTTAAACTTTATCAACATTAAAATGTTTGTATTACTGGATCAATAAATTCAATGATTCTTATTACCTTTACAAGTTGAAAAAGATTATTTATTAGTATATATGGATGCAAAATTTTCACAACAGATTAAAGACATTATAACATATAGTCGCGAAGAGGCTATTCGTCTTGGAAATGATACTTTAGAAACAGATCACCTTTTTCTGGGACTATTGAGAGATGGAAAAGGATCTGCAATTGAAACTCTTTTAAGTCTTGATATTGACTTACTTGAGGTTCGAAGAAAAATAGAAAAAGATTTAAAAGAAGAACTCGTTTTAGATAAAGCAAAACAGATTGAACTACCGATTCGCAATAATGCAGCTAGGGTTTTAAAATTGGTTTGGCTCGAAGCTCGGAAATTAAAAAGCGATATAATAGATACGGAACATTTGCTGTTGGCAATTTTACGTGACGAGTCTTGTCGAGCTGTAGCCGCTCTTCTTGATGAGGATGTTGATTATGATGCAGTTAAAGCTAGGGTTTCAGATAGCCCACAAAATTCGCGAAAAAACCCATTTGGGGACGATGATGATGATGAGACTGAAGAACGTAGCGATTCGCCTGCAGATGGCTCAAAAACAAATTCTAAAACACCAGTTTTAGATAATTTTGGAATTGATTTAACAAAAGCGGCAGAAGAAAACCGATTAGATCCCGTTGTTGGTCGTGAAGTTGAAATTGAACGATTGGCTCAAATTCTTAGCCGACGTAAGAAAAACAATCCCATACTTATAGGTGAACCCGGTGTTGGGAAGTCTGCCATTGTTGAGGGAATGGCCATTCGTATTGTCAAACGACAGGTTTCCAGAGTTTTGTTTAACAAGAGAGTTATAACCCTCGATTTAGCTTCATTGGTAGCTGGAACAAAATATAGAGGGCAATTTGAAGAACGAATTAAAGCAATTCTAAATGAATTGTCAAAAACAACTGATGTCATTCTATTTATTGACGAAATACATACAATTGTAGGCGCTGGAGGCGCAACAGGGTCTCTTGATGCCGCCAATATGTTAAAACCTGCTTTGGCAAGAGGCGAAATACAATGTATTGGAGCCACTACCCTCGATGAATATCGCCAACATATTGAAAAAGACGGGGCATTGGAACGACGTTTTCAAAAAGTTATGGTAGAACCTACAAGCCCTGAACAGACACTTCATATACTAAATCAAATTAAACCCAAATACGAAGATCATCACAATGTAGAATACACTGATAAAGCGATTGAAGCGTGTGTGAAACTTTCCATGAGATATATTTCCGATCGTCATCTACCCGATAAGGCGATTGATGCATTGGATGAGGCTGGTTCCAGAGTTCATATTTCAAATATCCACGTTCCTGAACATGTAATTAAACTAGAAAATGATATAGAACATACTAAAGATCTTAAAATCAAATCGGTACATGAGCAAAATTTTGAAAAAGCTGCAAATTTTCGAGATGTTGAAAGGAAAATGATCGACGAATTGGACAAAGCGAAAAAACAGTGGGAAAATGATTTAGATAAACATCGCGAAACCGTGGATGAAGAAAACATAGCAGAAGTAATTGCTATGATGACTGGCGTACCTGTTCGACGTATTGCTCAAGCCGAAGGACTTCGACTTTTGAACATGGCGGAAGAGATTAGCGGAAGTGTGATTGGACAAGAACAGGCCATTGAAAAAATAGTGAAATCAATTCAGCGTAATCGGGCCGGATTAAAAGATCCCAATAAACCAATTGGAACATTTATTTTCTTAGGACCTACCGGTGTAGGTAAAACTCAATTAGCCAAAGTGTTAGCGGAATATTTATTTGATTCTTCCGATGCACTGGTGCGAATTGATATGAGCGAGTTTATGGAAAAGTTTGCTGTTTCGCGTCTTGTTGGAGCTCCTCCCGGATATGTTGGTTATGAAGAAGGGGGTCAATTGACTGAAAAAATTCGTCGCAAACCATATAGTGTTGTGCTATTAGATGAAATTGAAAAAGCACATCCCGATGTATTTCACATTCTATTACAAGTACTCGACGAGGGAAGATTAACCGATAGTTTTGGACGTAGGATCGATTTCCGCAATACGTTAATAATTATGACCTCTAATATTGGAAGCCGTCAATTAAAAGATTTCGGTTCCGGTGTTGGATTTATGACAAGTGCAAAGGAAAAATCCATGACAGATCATGCTAAAGGTGTGATTGAGAAAGCATTGAAACGTGCCTTTGCTCCTGAGTTTCTGAATCGAATAGACGACGTAATAATATTCAATCATTTAACTCAAGATGATATATTCAAAATAATTGATATTGAATTACTTGGCCTATATAAAAGGGTTAGTGAAATGGGATATAAACTCAAATTATCGACCGAGGCTAAAAACTTTATTGCGGAAAAAGGATTTGACCCCAATTATGGAGCTCGTCCTTTGAAGAGAGCGTTGCAAAAGTATCTGGAAGACGAAATGGCGGAAACGATTCTAAAGTCTGAGTTGAATGAAGGAGATACTATCCTAGTTGAGCATGATCCGAAAATTAATGCTGAAAAAGTACAGATAAGTATCAGTAAACTGCTGTGAAATTTAAACATCTTTTAGTAATGACTGTTTCATTACCATTGTGAAACTTTTAAAAATTTTAAAAATGAGTAATTCAAAAAGTATATTGTTTGGTGGCAACGCACTAAAGTTAGCTGGAAACGAGATAAAAATTGGGGACAAAGCTCCTGAATTTACAGTGGTTGGCAATGATTTAAAACCCGTTACATTGAGTCAATTTAAAGGAAAAAATAAAATAATAAGTGTTTTCCCATCAATTGATACGCCAGTATGTGCGGTACAAAACAGAGTGTTTAATAAACGTATTGCAGAACTCGAGAATACAGTTGTATTGAGTATTTCCGTTGATTTGCCGTTTGCTCAAAGTCGATTTTGCGGTGCCGAAGGTATTGATAAAGTTATAACCCTATCGGATCATAAAGAACTTGATTTTGGCAAAAAATATGGTTTTTTAATTAATGAAGTGCGCCTATTGGCCAGAGGAATTGTTGTTGTGGGTAAAAATGATAACGTTGTTTACATTGAGTATGTTCCTAATGTAGGCGAAGAACCTAATTATGAAAAAGCAATAAACGCTGTTAAATCTCTCTAAATTATAATTCTAGAAAAACTTGTATATATATAAATAATTAAGCCGTTATGTTTGATAAAACATAGCGGTTTTTTTTTGGTGGGAAGCAAAACTTAGTAACTTTGGTCAAAAATTTTCAAGTATGATTCTGACTTTAATTGACTGGACTATAATTGCAGTTTTCTTCTTTATAGTTCTACTTATCGGCGTAATAGCATCGCGCTCAGCAGGGAAAAACATGACCGAATATTTTCTAGGTGGACGAGGAATGCCATGGTGGCTTCTTGGTGTTAGCATGGTTGCTTGCACCTTCTCGGCCGACACTCCCAATTTAGTTACTGATATGGTAAGAGAGTCGGGAGTTGCAAGAAATTGGGCATGGTGGGCATTTCTTATAACCGGAATGGTAACTGTATTTATATATGCAAAATTATGGCGGCGCTCCAATGTAATGACCGATTTGGGTTTTTACGAAATTCGATATAGTGGAAAGCCAGCCTCCTTTTTACGTGGATTTAGAGCGGTATATTTAGGTGTGTTTTTCAATGTTCTTATTATGGCATCCGTTACATTAGCTGCCATTAAAATTGGTGCCGTAATGTTTGATTTAAAGCCCCTTATAACGGTGTTAATCTCCTCAATAGTGGTTGTTGTTTATACTTCCTTAGGCGGATTGAAAGGAGTTATATGGGCAGATTTCTTTCAATATTCCATAGCCACATTTGGAGCTATTCTGGCTGCAGTGGTTGCCCTTCAACAACCCGAAGTGGGTGGTTTATCCCAATTAATATCCAACCCTGCCATCGCCGATAAGCTTTCGTTTTTACCCGATTTTAATGATCGATCGGTTTTAATTACGCTTTTTATAATTCCAATTGCTGTTCAATGGTGGAGCGTCTGGTATCCAGGAGCTGAACCCGGCGGAGGCGGATATATTGCCCAGCGAATGATTTCAGCCAAAGATGAGAAAAATGCCATTGGTGCTACCCTATTCTTTAATTTTATGCATTACGCTATTCGCCCTTGGCCATGGATCATAGTAGCTTTAGCTTCCTTATTGATATACCCTGATTTAGAGTCAATTAGAGTTCAGTTTCCGAATCTACCGGAAAATTATTTACGGAACGATATTGCCTATCCCATAATGCTTCTAAAACTAAGCCCAGGATGGCTTGGATTGGTCATTGCATCGCTTATTGGAGCTTATATGTCAACCATTGGAACCCATTTAAACTGGGGAGCTTCCTATGTTGTTAACGACTTTTATAAGCGATTTATAAATAAAGAAGCTTCTGAAAAGAAATTAGTAGCCACTGCGCGCGCAACAACGATTGCACTAATGCTTTTTAGTGGATTAATTGCACTTACTGTAATGGAAAATGCAGGTCAAGCATTTAATATATTGCTCTTAACAGGTGCAGGTTCGGGTGCAATATATCTATTGCGCTGGTTTTGGTGGCGCGTAAACGCCTGGTCAGAAATCTCAGCCATGATTGTCTCTACTTTAAATGCCATAATTCTCATATTTGTTGTCGATGACATCTATTTAACCAACACTTTTATGGATATATTTACAACTAAACTTGTGCTATCCGTATTTATTACCTCAATAGTGTGGGTTTTAGTAACCTACCTAACTAAACCTGAAGATGAGAAGATTCTGATTAGTTTCTCAAAATTAATTCGAGCAGGCGGCCCGGGATGGGCTAAGATTCGGAAAATAAGAGAAATGCAAGGCGAAGAACAAGAAACAACCCCATGGGAGATGCCAATACAGATACTATGTGTCTTTATTGGTTGTGTAGTTGTATATTCAGCACTATTTGCCATAGGAAGCTTTTTATACGCAAATTACTGGCAAGGAATCATTCTTTCCTCATTTTCGGTAGTAGGAATCATTGCCTTGTTTAAATTTTTTAATAAATTGAACGCCGATAAGTAAATTAGTCACTTTATATTTAAGAATAATTAATATGTCAAAGCCAACATTACTAATATTAGCAGGTGGATTAGCAAGTCGTTACGGAGGAATAAAACAAATGGATACCATTGGTCCCAGTGGTGAGGCAATTTTAGATTACTCAGTGTATGATGCAATTGAAGCAGGATTTGGCAAAGTTGTATTTGTCCTAAATAAGGCAATTGCTAAAGAGTTTATAGAGCGATACAGTAAAAGATTTAACAATAAAATTGAATTGGATTTTGTAATTCAACAGATCGAAGATATTCCACAAGGATTTCAAATCCTTGAACAGAGACAAAAGCCCTGGGGAACCGGTCATGCAGTAAGAGCCGCACGTAATGCCATTAACGAGCCTTTTGTTGTGATTAATGCCGACGATTTCTATGGAAAAACAGCGTATCAGGCCATAAGTCATTTCCTAAAGGATAGTACAAACTATGGAATGTATGCCTATAAACTTGGAAATACGTTGTCGGAACATGGCACGGTTAGTCGAGGCGTATGTGCAATTAACGGAAATAAACTTACCAATGTAACCGAAAATACGGGTATAAAACGAGTTTCGCCAGAAGTAATCATTTCGGAACAACATTCAGCCCTGAATGATAAGACATTAGTTTCAATGAATTTCTGGGCATTTCAACCGGATGTTTTCCCGGTTATCGAAACCCTATTCGAAGAGTTTATGGAAAAGAATAATCAGCACTTAACTGCCGAATTTTATATTCCTTCGGTTGTTCAACACGTTATTGAGCATAATCTGCGACCCGTTGAGGTGCTTTCTGGTGACTCTCCATGGTTTGGAATGACCTATAAATCAGATAGAGAAGAGACAAAATTAGCCGTGTCTAAGTTAATTAGTAACAAAATATATCCTGAAAAGCTATGGAAATAATAAAGTTTTCTGAAGAGCAAATTCTTGACGTATTACAAAAATTTGGGTTTAATTCTGGGGAAGTAAAATACTATCCATTGGGAATTGGACATATAAACCAATCGTGGATTGTTGAAAGTAAAGGATTTAAATACATTTTACAGTATATTAATCCCTACATATTTAGTAGCATTGAAGTTTTAACTCGCAATTTTAGGACAATATCAGAATATCTTAAGACCGCTCCTTTCTGGGAAACGCTTAAAACCCCCGAATTATATCCAACAAAAGAGAATAATTATTTACTTGTAACGGAGAAGAAGTACAACTGGAGAATGATCAATTATATTGAACATGATGCAAATTACAAGCATATTACATCAGAGACGCAAGCATACGAAGCAGCTAAAGCATATGGATCCTATGCAAAATGTCTTTCGTATCTCCCAATAAGTGATATAGGACAAACAATTTTAAACTTTCATGATCCGGAAGCTCGAATTATTGAATTTGGAAAAGCATTGAATGAAGATATTGTAGGTCGAAGAAAAATGGCATTGCCTGAAATTGATTTTATTCGAAATAATTCAGAATATGCCCGAAAAGTCTCTAAATTAATTACTTCGAGTATAATACCTACTCGAATAACCCATAATAACACAGCGCTTGATAATCTATTGTGGCGCGAAAATAAAATTTGTGCCATTGTTGACCTCGACACAACCATGCCAAGCACTCTTTTATACGATTTTGGCGATATGGTTCGGACGTATACCTCACCAATTATAGACGAAGCCACAAACTCATCGGACATATCTGTTCAATGCAATATAGTTTGCGCTATTATTGAAGGCTATTTGGAGTCAACAGCAGTATTTATGACCCCCATGGAGAGAAGTGCTCTGTTTGAGGGTGCTTTAATGGTTATTTACATTCAGGCTGTTCGATATATGACTGATTATTTAAAAGACGACCCATATTATCCAATAAACTATCCGGAACAAAATTTAGATCGGGTTCGAAACCATTTTGAACTTTTCCGACAGATTTTAGGTATGGAAAATGAAATAAGAAAACTCTTATAAAATATTTACATCTTTTATATAAAAACACTGCAATTTAATTGACCATTGTTAATTGCGGTGTTTTGTTTTTTTATAGTGGAGGATACGAATTTCCATTTTCTACGATTGTAATAATAGAATGTATTTGTTACAAAATTGAGGTTCTACCTTGCTATTCTATTGATTATGTTCTATATAGAAATAATTGATAACCCCATAAGAAACGTAGCTAAAGTTCATTCAACATGTAGATAGCAAATTTACTAAACCGGAATGATTATCAATTGTAATTTTTATTATTGCGATTGAAATTAGTTACAATTGTAATCAAGATAAAACCGCATCTTTACACAACTGTAATCAGTCGTAATTCACTTCTGTAACCGTGCAATGTCTGAGATAATCTTAGGCCCTTTATATATAAAACTTGTATAGATCTGGATCATATCAGCACCCTCGTCAATCATCTGTTTCGCCATGTCGGCAGTGAAAATTCCACCGCAAGCAATTAAAGCAACATTGGAAGGAATATTTTTTCGAATAAGTGCCATTCTCTTTCGATTATTAACGAATAGAGGTACTCCTGATAGACCTCCGTTGCCAATTAATTTAATTTTAGATTCATCAATAGATAGTTCCTCTCGTGAAGTTGTTGTATTTGAGTATATAACACCGTTAAAGTTGTAACATGATACTAATTCGAGGCTTTCAAGAAGATTTTGTTCCAATAAATCAGGGGATATTTTTAATACAAGTGGCTTTTGTGTCGGTTGCTCTGCTCGAAAATCATGCATCATACCCATAATTTCACTCAAATAGGCTTTACTCTGGAGTTTTCCAAGGTTTGCGACATTGGGGCAACTCACATTTAACACTATATAATCGACGTGATTGTAAATACCTTCAATTACTTTCCGATAATCGTGTATTGCCTCTTCATTTGGCGTAGCAGTGTTTTTACCAATGTTCCCGCCAAGAACAAACACTCTATTTTTATATCGTTTTAGCCTTTTTACGGCCTCTTCAATCCCATTATTGTTAAAACCCATCCTATTAATCAACGCTTTGTCAGAAGGGATTCGATATAAGCGCGGTTTAGGGTTTCCGGGCTGTCCCAATGGAGTTACAGTGCCAATTTCAACCGAGCCAAAACCAAGGGATGCAAATGCATTAGCAACTTGAGCATTTTTATCTAAGCCAGCTGCTAAGCCAACTCTATTGGGGAAGGTTAATCCCATGCATTCTAATGGGTTTTGATGTTGCATTAATCCTTTTAAAAGCCTCGGCAATCCTGGTGTATGCTCAACGATTTGTAAGGCTCTAATGGCCATTTTATGCGCCGTTTCAGGATTAAACTGAAACAATAAAGGGCGAAGTAGAAATTCGTACATGTTTTTTTTGCAAAACTAACTAAATTTTGGGCATTTCACTATACGTTTTGAATGTACCATCACGGAAAAATATGACAATTCGTTCAATATCAGATGGTTTATTCTCAATTTTTGTCTCGTTCAACTTATTTTCAGTTTCAGCGGTAGTCTTTGATTCTTTAGGTTTATCGAAAGGAATGTTAACGTTTTGCGTATCGATTGTTTTTTCAATGTTTATTGGTTTTTTTATTTCATCAGATTCAAATAAAGAGTGTTGTATAACCTTATTTGTAGTTTTAGTTTCGTTGTTTTGAATCACTTTCGGTTCTAATTTCATGGCTCCTTCACCTGAAATAAGCCAAACTATGTTGTATGAAGGAAAGACCTTTATAAACTTTTGAATAAAATCAATGGAGGGTTTATTTCTGCCAGTGATTAAATGAGAAATACTCGAACGTTGTACTCCTAATTGTTCAGAGAACTCTTTAGCAAATAAGCCTTCCTGACTCATTACCAACTCAATACGTTTTCCGATATCCATTTTTTTTTCAAAGATACAAAGTTATCAGGAATTACACAACTGTAACTTAATAATCGTCATCTGTAATCAATGATAGATTACAAGAGTAGTATCGATTATTATACAACTGTAACCCATATAAGTAACTATCTTACAAATGACAATGAAGATATCAACCCTTATTGCTTACACTTGTATTTGAAATCTCCTTGTTTTTATATTTAATGCTAATGATTTATTCCGATTACCCTGCATTTTATATATTAAGTAAAACTATGATTAAACCTACTAAAATACATATAATGAGTAATTTACATTATTGTTAATTGTGGTTAATATTGGCTTTATTCGTTAGTTACATTTGTAATAATTGGGTTGTGCACAATTGAAATTATGAAGAATTATCGAATGGGGAAATGAGAAATATAAATAATACCCCTATCCTATTTTATAGTGAAATTTTCAGATTGCCTAATAAAACGCAGTTATGCCCTACGCCCAATATGAGTAATATGGTCAAATTTATATTTCAAATAGGATTATATTTATAACAGGCTAATTAATAATACGTTAAGCGATTTCCAATGATATTTTGAAATTAATCTAAAATGCTAATCATTGTTAATTCAGTTGTTTTGAAATCAAATGGCGTTGTTTAAGGATTGTTAAATTATGGGTGTATTTATTTCAATTAACACGCCTTTTCCAATAGTGCTATTTAAAGTCATATTTGCCATTATGGACCTAAGTCGAGTATTTATATTGTCGTACCCCATTCCACTTTGAAATTGATTCAATGTTTTTGCTGGTTCAAACCCTCGTCCATTGTCTTGATATTTTAAATGTAGGTTTTGATCTACTAGATTAAGTTGAATTAAAATTTTATTGGCGCCAGAATGCTTTAATGTATTATTTATAAGTTCGGTAACAACACGATAAATAACAACTTCAATATTATAATTAAAACGCTTATCACCAATTTCATCCTCTATTTCAATATAAATACCATGTAAAGTATTTATTTTATTGGTGTAGCTTTGAATTGCTCTTACGAGACCGAAATTTGTAAGAATATGAGGGCTAAGGTGGTTACTGATCTCTTTTAGAGAGTGAATGGCCTCCTGAATAACTAAATTTGTATTGTTTATAATTCGTTTATCACCTGCCGATAACCCTAAATCAGAGAGTGCAGAAAGCGACATTTTTGCCGATGACAGCAAGGGTCCCATTCCATCGTGCAGATCTTTGGCAAACTGTTTCCGTTCCTTCTCTTCGGTTCTGATAATTGCATTTAACACTCTGTTTTCGTTTTCTTTGCGTAGTTGCTCTATTCGATCAAGAAAGTTGAAAATTTTACGAATAAAAATCACCCCAATCAAAAGTAAAAATGAAGTTATAATCCCTAACCACTTGTTTAACAGGTCTATCTCAATGGGTGACCATATTTTTTCATGTGCAATAGCATCAAACAACCTTGAAAACGCCATTATAATAAAGGCAACACTAATTAGGATCCACGACACATTATATTTAGTTCGCCGAAACATACTTATGGCATAAAGTGCAGCGAAAAACTGCAATGCAATGGAAACAAAAAGTAGAATACGTACTAGCATGATTTCATTTTTAAATAAATATTCCATTATTCGTGATAATCGATTTTCCATTCTTTGAGGTTGGAATGGAATTTATGCTTTATTTTTCTTAACTTTAACTGCTCTTGTAAAAGTAACATTTTTTTATGTTTGCGATATCTACAAACCACTTCCAAATTTAAAAGTCAACGAAAATGGTTAAATTACTTCTCTTTATTATTCTTTTAGGTTCGGAATGTTTAGCCCAAGATTCCGTCAAAACATTAAAATTAGAACATCCAAAACCGGATGCTACCATATTCTTTAATTATCATACAGCCCTCCATGCTAATCACGATGAATTTGAAATTCAACGTGCCTATTTAGGCTTGAGTCAAAAATTGGATGACCATTGGAGTGCTACTATACGTTTAGATATTGGTAGTTCCAACGATTTACCTGATATTACGTTGCAACGAAGATATGCCTATGTTAGAAAGGCTGCTATTGCCTATACCTATCATAATTTTGAAGCAAATATTGGAATTATTGATTTATTAACGTTTAAAAATTCAGATCAAATATGGGGAAAGCGATACTTGCGTAAATCAATGCAAGATTTACATAAGTTTGGTGCTTCTGCCGATCTAGGAGTTATGGCTAAATACGAAATTAAAAACTATTTCCTCTTTGATATAGCATATGTCAATGGCGAAGGATACAATCATATCCAAAAGGATAATACGTTTAAATTTTGTACCGGTGTTACCTTTATTCGATTCAAACCGATTATTATACGTCTATATAACGACTTAATGCATAAGAATTTATCTCAAACCACATCAAGTATCTTGTTAGGTTATGATTATAAACGAATTCAAATCGGATCGGAAATTGTTATGCGTCGAAATGATGAATACCAGCAAAAATATCATAAATATGGAACGAGTCATTATATTACCATAAATGCATATAAAAAATTTAATGTATTTGGCAGATACGACTATCTGTGGTCGGAAGTGATAGACAACACTGAATCAGCATGGAATCAAAATTGGGATGGATTTTCGTTTGTTGGTGGAATTGAATATTTAGCGCATACCTACATACGGTTTTCTCTAAATTATCAAGATTGGCATCCTGCTAACAAATTAATTGATAATGAATCATTTATATATTTTAACATTGAAGTTAAATTGAAATAACAGGCAATGTTTAATTCTATTTTCACCTCTGCAACTTCAAAAATAAATGTGATTATCGAATGTGTCGAGTAGTTTCAATCAATTCTATTACGTCGTCTAAATCGTTATCGATTGTTGAGTAAACCAACTTTCCATCTATTATTGTGGCGGTGACTTGCCCATTGAATAGATCTCTCTCATTGGCATGAATCAGATCGATGTCTAATAAAACAATATCGGCCTGTTTTCCTACTTCCAGTGAGCCACGAATTTTTTCCGTAAAATCAGCTTTTGCTGCCCAAATTGTCATGGCTCGCAGAGCTTGTTCGCGTGTTAATGCGTTTTCCATTTGAAAACCATTCGTAGGTTCGCCCTTTTGATTTTTCCGGGTCACTCCTGCATAAAATCCATAAAGCGGATTTATATCTTCAATGGGAAAGTCGCTACCGTTGGGTAGCCATCCATTTTGTTGTAGCAATTGTTGATAGGCGTATGCATATTTGACTCGTTCACCCAATCTTTCTTTTGCCCAGAACATATCCGATGTTGCATGCGTTGTTTGAATGGATGGAATAATACTTAATGCTCCAAAACGGTTTAAATCCTCTGGATCAACAACTTGTGCATGTTCAATTCGCCATCGACGATCATTCCCTTCTTTCAAAAACTTTCCGTATATATTGAGCATTAATCGTACAGCCTTATCGCCTATGCAATGTGTTGCCATTTGATAATTATACGTGTTTGCCAATTCACATATTTCCGCAATAAATTCATCACTATATACTTGAACACCTTTATTATCGGGTGCATCGGAATATGGTTCGAGCATTAATGCTCCTCGAGAACCCAACGCTCCATCGGCATACAATTTTATACAACTAGCCCTTAGTTTTGGATTAAAGGTTAAATTCTTTTTGATAACCTCTTCAATATTTTTATCGCTAGGCTCAAGCATCGCATTTATATTCATAAGCAACTGACCTGAACGATGCAATGAATCGTATAATAAAAGATCCCTGTACACTATCCCAGCATCAGTAACGGAGGTTAAACCAACTTTAAAACAATTTTCTTGAGCTGTAATTATTTGATCAACCTTTTCTTTAGTGGTGTATTCAGGCAACATCGCTCTGATTTTTTCCATTGCATTATCGATTAACAAACCAGTAGGTTCACCATTTTCAAGTTCAATGTGTCCCCCTTTGATGTGCGTTTTTGACGTTATTCCAGCCATTTGTAGAAGCGTACTATTAACAATGGCACTGTGACCGTCAACGCGTGCCAAATAGACTGGTTTATGGGGAAAATGGATATCAAGCAATTCCTTGGTTGGAAATTTGGGCGTATTCCATTCAGTGTGATTCCATCCACGTCCCAAAACCCACGAAGTGGGATTCTCGTTTTGTGACTTAACGATCTTATTAACAACTTCTTCCCAACTGTTTATATTTCCCAGCCATGGGTTTTGAAGCATTTGTCCATATCCCAAAAAGTGGCAATGAGGATCTATAAAACCGGGGTAAATAAATATAGCACCTTGATCTATGGTTTGTTTAGAATTATAGGTACCTATAATTTCATTTTTCGATCCAATGGCAATTATTTTCCCATTATGAATTGCCATTGCTTCGGCTGTAGTAAATAGGGAATCAACAGTATATATTCTATTGGCAATCAATATCATATCTACATCTATTCTTTTTGAGCATGACGATAAATTCATAACTAAAGCAAGTATTAACAGGTACTTAATTTTCATTGTTTTTCAATTTTATACATTTCTACAAAGATATATTGAAATAGATATAAAACAAATGATCCTTTAAAAAAACTTTATTAATACCTTCACTATTAAAGAGTTATCTATGTAGCTAAAAATATCTATAACTCCTCTATTGCCAATGATCTTATTATTTCTAGCTTTGCAAACTTAAATTTAAAACGAAAATAGATGAATAACAAAATTGCAAATCCAGCGGTAGTAGGTCTTGCCGGATTCGGACTAACTACGTTGCTTTTACAAATCCACAATTTAGGTTTTCTTGGTTTAGGTCCGGTCGTTTCGATGGGCTTTATTTTTGGCGGATTGGCTCAAATGATCGCCGGCTTTAATGAACAAAAAGTTGGGAATAATTTTGGCTATAGTGCTTTTGTGGCCTACGGTGCATTCTGGATTGGACTGGGTATTATATGGATAATGAACCATTTTGATATCTATAAATCAAGTGGAACCGATGTTGGTTACTACCTGTTAGCCTGGACGTTCTACACAGTTATTATGACCATCGCTTCATTATGGGTACACCGAGCCATGACCATTACTTTTGTACTGCTTTTAGTAGGATTTATTTTACTAGATCTGAGTCATTTTGGGTTTCCAGAAATGCAACCTGTAGCCGCCATAGTTCTTATTTTCTGCGCTTTAGCTGCGTGGTATATGATGGCTGCCATAATTATTAACGATTTAGCAGAAAAAGTCATTCTTCCGTTGGGAAAAAGATTTGCTGGAAATTAGTTTTCCCTTTAAATAATACAAAAAGCCCTGAATTTCAGGGCTTTTTGTATTATTACGAGATGTTTTATCAAACCCCTTTTCCGCCAATAAAATAGTCATCCTTATCTTTAAAGAGGACATTAAAGGTGGTTAAACTACCATAAATGCGAGTGATATATTGTTGTAAATCAACTTTTTCCACGTCACTAAGATTACTGGAATTTATTCTCTGTTCCATCACACGCACTCGATCGCGCACCATCACTATTTTATGAAAAAAAGTTCCAATGGGCACCTCTTTTTCTTTTAATGAATTATCGCCAGGAACAAGTACCATTTTACCATTTAACCATTTGCTCCCTAAAGATACTATTTCTTGAATGTCGCTGTATTTGTTCAAAATTCGAATTAGGCTTCGTTCAATTTTCTCGAATGTGAGGAGTTCCGAAGGCATTTCAACCGCTTCTATTATCTCAAATTCGTCGTAATTCCGCAAAATTCGGATCACGCCGTGTTCAATAAATGTAATTTCATACAAATCTGAAAACAATTGTACAACAACTCCCTTACCATATTGTGGGTGCTGGATTCGGGAACCAATACCTAAATTACTATTTTGCATAAAGTTTACGTTTAAATTGTCATCCTTACTTTTATAAATACCTTGCAAAATGCGAATTTATTGCATAATCGGCAATAAATTACGCGCAAATATCCAAATCTTTTTTGGAGAAATCGAAATAAACAGATCATAATCATTATAAAAATTCAAATTTTCTTGTTTTGGTTTATTATTTGAGTATTTGAATCTGATGAAAAATAATCAAATGTTTGTTGTTAAACACATTTTAAATTACCTTTAATCCATGCAAAAGAGATTAGAAATATGTTGCTATTCGATGGAATCGGCCTTGGTGGCACAAAAACAAGGTGCTTATCGTATAGAGTTATGCGATAATTATTCTGAAGGTGGCACAACACCTTCCCTAGCAACAATTCAATATGCTGTAAATGAATTAGATATTCCGGTTAATGTGATTGTACGACCCCGTGGTGGCGATTTTCTTTATTCAGACCTGGAATATGAGATAATGAAACTTGAAGTGAAAATGATTAAGTCGTTAAATGTTAACGGAATAGTTATCGGATTTCTTACTTCAGATGGAGATATCGACGTTTCAAAAATGAGTGAAATAGTTAAGTTAGCAAAACCCATGGAAGTAACCTTTCATCGAGCTTTTGACATGTGTCGGGATCCATTTATTGCTTTGGAACAGTTAATTGAAATTGGAGTAACACGAATTTTAACCTCAGGCGGAAAAAACAAAGCTACGGAAGGACTCGATTTAATTACATCTCTTGTTCATAAGGCACATAATCGCATTATTATTATGCCCGGCAGTGGTGTAAGTGAGCAGAATCTGAAAGAGGTGATCATAAAAACGAACGCTACTGAATTTCATAGCTCGGCAAAAATGTTTACGCCAAGTAATATGAATTACTTCAACAAAAGTATTACCATGGGTGGACAAAATTCCATCGATGAGTATAGCAAAATCTCAGTAAATCCGAATAGTATTCGAAAAATGGTAGAAATCTTACATGAATTTAATTGTCTGTAATTACTGATACACTAAATTGTTAATCAGCAAGTTACAACTTTACAAGCTCCTGAAATCAGGTCAAAAAAAAAGTTTTCAAATCTGTAAAATCAGATTTAAAAACTTAATTTTCTAATTGGTTTATTTTTCGATAAACACAACTAACTGTGTAGCTATGAGCGGGAAACGAGACTCAAACTCGCGACCCTCAGCTTGGAAGGCTGATGCTCTATCAACTGAGCTATTCCCGCATATAAAGAGCCGATGGAGGGATTCGAACCCACGGCCTGCTGATTACAAATCAGCTGCTCTGACCAACTGAGCTACATCGGCAATGTTAAAGATCATCGAGCGGGAAACGAGACTCGAACTCGCGACCCCGACCTTGGCAAGGTCGTGCTCTACCAACTGAGCTATTCCCGCTTAAAACTGTGGGGAGAGAAGGATTCGAACCTCCGAAGGCGTATGCCAGCAGATTTACAGTCTGCCCCTGTTGGCCACTTAGGTATCTCCCCGTAAAGCGAATGCAAAAGTAGAACATTAATTTATAATCGCAAATAAAAATATGACTTATTTACTATTATTTTTAATCTAAAATAGTAACATTTTAATTATAAACCGATTGATAGAACAAGTGATTCCGAGAATCGATCTTTAAATAGAGAATTATGTATAGAATTCCCTATTTTAGGGCAAGTTCCGCTTTCAAATATTGTCCGGTAACGCTATTTTTATTGGCTGCTATTTGCTCGGGAGTACCTATGGCAATAATTTCTCCTCCATCCCGTCCACCTTCAGGTCCCATGTCAATTATATGGTCTGCGTGTTTAATAATATCCAAATTATGTTCAATAACAATTACTGTATTGCCTTTTTCGACCAAACTGTCAAGAACGCCAAGCAACACACGAACATCTTCAAAATGAAGTCCAGTGGTGGGTTCATCCAGAATGTAGAGTGTTTTACCGGTGCTTGGACGGGCCAGTTCTGCCGACAACTTTACACGTTGTGACTCGCCGCCGCTTAATGTTGTAGAGGGCTGACCGAGTTTAATGTATCCCAATCCAACATTTTGAAGTGTTTTTAATATTTTTTTTATTTTAGGAATGTTTTCAAAGAACTCAACCGCTTGATTTATTGTCATTTCCAACACATCATTTATACTTTTACCTTTAAACCGAATTTCGAGGGTTTCTCGGTTATATCTTTTCCCTCTGCATTCGCGACATTCGACATAAACACTTGGCAAAAAATTCATTTCAATGGTCTGTACTCCTGCACCTTTGCAGTTTTCGCATCGTCCGCCTTTAACATTAAATGAAAATCTGCCAGGTTTGTAGTTTCGAATATTAGATTCAGGTAATTGAGCATAAATCGATCTAATATCGCTAAAAACATTGGTGTAGGTAGCTGGATTACTGCGTGGCGTGCGTCCCAAGGGACTTTGATCGACCTCAATTACTTTATCAATATATTCGATGCCATGAATCGATTTGTACGGCAATGGATCTTTTAATGCATTAAAAAAATGTGTGTTTAGAATGGGGTGCAGTGTTTCATTAATTAAGCTCGATTTTCCACTTCCACTGACGCCAGTTATGCAAATAAATTTCCCTAATGGAATTTCAACATCCACACTTTTTAAATTATTTCCTGTGGCCCCTTTTAACTGAATTGCCTCTCCGGTTCCTTGTCGTCGGGTCTCTGGAATATTAATTACACGGGTTCTATTTAGATATTGCGCGGTCATTGATTTGCCTTGCAATACGGCCTTTAAATCGCCAGAAATGCTCACTTCGCCACCCTTTCGTCCTGCTCCGGGTCCAATGTCCACAATGTGGTCGGCTGCTTCAATCATCTCCTTATCGTGTTCAACCACAATAACGCTGTTTCCCAAATCGCGCAAATTTTTCAATGAATCGATGAGTCGGATATTATCTCGCTGGTGCAATCCAATGCTGGGTTCGTCGAGTATATACAATACATTGACCAATTGAGCCCCTATTTGCGTGGCTAATCGGATTCGTTGACTTTCTCCACCAGAAAGGGTCTTAGAGCTTCTATGAAGCGATAAATAGCCTAACCCTACGTCAATTAGAAATCCAATCCGATTGTTAATCTCTTTTAAAACATCTTCGGCAATTTTTTGTCGTCGTGGGGTAAGTCGATCGTATAGATTTTTAAACCATTCGGCCAACAAATAGAGATCCATGGTTGCTAGTTCGGCAATGTCTTTCCCATTGATTTTAAAATCGCGTGCTTCCTTTTTTAGGCGCGTTCCTTTACATTCAGGGCAGGTTACTTCTTTGAAATATCGTTTTGCTTGACGTTCTTCGTTCTCGTCGGAAACTTGTTGGTTTAGTATTTCGACAATTCCATGATAATTAATATCATAGCCAGAAAATGATCCTAATGGGGATTGTTCTAATTTAATGGGGTAATCTACTCCATTAAGTAAGGCTTCAATAAACTCGGGTGGAAGTTCTGAGAATGGCTTATTAATAGTTGTTTTAAATATTTTGGCTAATGCTTCAATTTGCCAAAATATTATGGAGGCTCTATATTTTCCTAATGGGGCTATGGCTCCTTGAAAAATGGAGAGTTTGGGATTTGGGAATACTTTGTCGTAGTCAAATTCACTTATTGTGCCTAAACCTTTACATTTTGGACAATATCCCGCAGGAACATTAAAGGAAAAAGAGTGTGGTTGGGGTTCATCGTAGGATACTCCAGATTCGGGGCACATCAAATATTTTGAAAAATAATCGACGGTGCTGTTCTCTGGAAAGGCAATTGCCATGATGCCTTTTCCGTGATCGAGAGCGGTTTTTATGGAGCGTTTAATTCTCTGATCATCAGGTTTTACAGTAATTTTATCAATTACAATCTCAATATTGTGAACGTTATACCGATCGAGTTTCATTCCCGATGTAATCTCTTTTATCTCCCCATTGATCCGAGCATGAAGAAACCCTTTAAGTCGAATTTGTTCAAATAGTTCTCTGTAATGTCCTTTTCGTCCTTTTATGACGGGCGATAAAATGTAAATACGCTGATTATCATACCGTTTAGTAACAAGATCTGTGATTTGATCTTCGGTATATTTAATCATAATTTTGCCGGTGGTTGGCGAATATGCGTCTGCTACCCGAGCAAAAAGCAAGCGTAAAAAGTCATATATTTCGGTAATTGTACCCACGGTTGAACGTGGATTTTTGTTAACGGTCTTTTGCTCGATACTAATTACGGGGCTTAATCCTGTAATGCGATCAACATCAGGACGTTCAAGAACACCCAAAAACTGCCGGGCATAACTTGGGAAAGTTTCAATATATCGCCGTTGTCCTTCGGCGTAGATCGTATCAAAGGCCAACGATGACTTTCCGCTTCCACTGAGACCGGTAATTACGGTTAACTTATTTCGTGGAATGGAAAGGTCAATGTTTTTAAGATTATGAACACGGGCTCCGTAAACATTAATGGACTCGGTATAATCTGGATTTATATCTGGTTCTATTTTCTTTTTCGACATGTTTTTTCAATGAAAAGCGGGCAATTTATTGTATTAAATGCGTAAAACGCGTTTGATACTTTTTTGTAGGAATTTCGATAATATACTCTTTATTTTTAGAAATGGTAAGTGTGTTGGCTCTCAACCAAGGATTAAAATACTTCAATTCACGATACGTTAATCCTCGCTCTTTTGCCCAATCGGCTAAATTTGAAATGGTTTCGTTTACTACGATCTCTTTTGTGGAAATTGCAGGATATAATTGATCGTATTCAAGATAAAATCCATATCGTTCCGGATTATTTAATATTAACTTGAAGGCAATGGCTCTAAACACGTAACGTTCAGTCTCTTCAGAAAATAACAGTGAATAATAATCGCTCTGTTTTTGTTGATCCATTTGGCGGATAACGGTTGTTCGTCCACAATTATAGGCTGCCGTTGAAAGTGTCCAGGAATCAAATCGATTGTTAAGCCATTTGAAAAATTTACAGGCGGCTATGGTCGATTTTTTCCAATGATATCGTTCATCAACTTCATTATTAATTTCTAAACCATATTCTTTCGCTGTTCCGCTTAAAAACTGCCAGAAACCAACCGCTTTTGATGGTGAAATGGCATTGGTTAAACCACTTTCAATCAGTGGAATATATTTTAAATCGTCGGGCAATCCCTCCTCTTTTAATATTTGACTAATATGGGGTAAGTATCGATTTGCCTTTTTAATATTTATGTAGGTGCTTGAGTGCCAAAACACATTTACGACCAATTCACGCTCTAAGCGTTCGCGAATATCGAAATTTTCCATGGGAACTTTCTCTCCTGCAAAAGAGATCTGCGATGGCATTGGAACGGAGGATACTTTTTGAAATTTTTGGTTTCTGTTTTCTTCTTCATATTCAATCTCATTGCTTTTTGATGGTTTTAATATAAACGAAAACTTAACTATTCCTAAAACTCCTAAAAAAAGGGCAACGGTAACAAGGGTAATAACTAATTTACGCATTTTCTGTTTTCTGTTTTGGTTTTACAATTCGGGTCATTGTATATAAAGTAATAAAAACAGTTGTTGGCCATATTGAAAAAAGAAGTATTTGATTACTGGTCGGATTCTTAACAACAAAATATAACCATCCTGCTAATGTCAATGAAATAATACTAATTGCAATCATTACTAAGGCAACGCCCCAATCTTTGAGTCCTATATAAGATAGGAAATGCGTTGTGTGATCGCGACCACCTACAAAGGGGGAATTTCCTTTCAACAAACGATTAATGCTTACGGTGGTTGTGTCGGTAATTGGAACCGTAAATATTAACCAAATAAGTAGCAACGGTGTTAATCCGGGGTGATGCAATGATTGTGCGGGGATATTCCAAACAAATAGAATACCAAGTATGGAGAGTAGTGCTCCCAAAAACATGGATCCATTGTCGCCCATATACATTTTAGATGGATGCCAATTAAAAATTAGAAAACTACCAACGCTACTAATCCCTGATACTAATAGTATTAAGTAAAACCATATTTCGGGTTCGCCTAAAGTAACAGCAATAAGGATCATAAAGCTGAGAATTAAAAGGGATACGCTCGATGTTATTGCATCCATATTGTCGAGCATGTTTATACTATTCATAACGCCTAGAACCCAAAAAACAGTGAGCATATAGTTTAACATGGGGGTTTCGAATATTTTGATGTAAATATCGAAGTTAATTAATAGTAATGCACATGCAAACTGGGCTGTTGACTTAAATATGGGGCTTGAATTCAAAAGATCGTCGGCTAATCCTATTAAAAAGGAGACGGTTACCACTAAAATCATACCTACTCCAATAGTACTCGTTAAGAACTCACCTTTAAAAAGTAAAACGTAATTTATGATTCCAAACATGAATATACAAAAGAAGGTTATACCTCCTAAAATTGGTTTAGATTGCGATTCCCAGCGTATTCCACTTACATTTGCCTTTTTGAGGTTGTGTTTTTGTGTTGAATTTATGAGATATTTATGTAAAAGAAATCCCAATATAAAAGAGTATCCCCCATAGAGGACTATTAATATAATTAATTCCATAATTGTATTTTTTGATTACCAAATTTTCATTGATCTCACTCGTTTCCACCACTTTGAAGGAATAAATTCATCTTCATCAGAGTAATATCCGTATCCATAACCGTATCCATATCCGTAACCGTAGGTTGTTCGATTGTGTTTCCGGAAATCCACACCATTAAATACGATGGATATATTGCTCAGTTTTTTCTCTTGGATTAAGCTATTTACGTTTTGAATAAAACTACGTTTCGATATCCCAGATTTAAAGACATATACTGGATAGTTGGCACGTTGCAAACTAATTAAAGCATCGGTTACAATACCAATTGGAGGGGTATCAATTACAATAACGTCATATTTTTCTTCAAGTTCATCGAGGATGCTTTCCATATAATCACCAAATGCTAATTCTGCAGGATTTGGAGGAACGGGTCCAGCGGTAATAAAGTCCAACCCCTCTAAATCACTCTTCATCACACAATCTTCCCAATTATCTTTTTTACATAGAATTGTGCTCATTCCCTTCTCATTATCGACATTAAAACCAATATGTAGGCGTGGTTTGCGTAAATCCATATCAAGTATAATTACGCGTTTTCCACTTATAGCCTGAATTCCAGCCAAATTGATGGCCACGAATGTTTTCCCCTCGCCGGATATCGTTGATGATATTGCCACAATCTTAGAGCCTCTTCCTTGAGAAAGAAACTGAAGGTTGGATCGTATGTTTCTAAACGATTCGGTAAACATTGAATTTGGTTGTTTGTCGACCAAAAGTTGTGAAACCGGAACTTTTTTCTTGTAGTTGGGAACGACACCAATTATTGGAGTATCGGTATATAGTTTAATTACATCTGGTGAGATTATATCGTCATAAAGCAGGTAGCGTATGGTGATGAGAATAAAAATTAAGATAACTCCTATTATGAACGAAATCATAATAACCTGGGGCTTATTGGGTGCTATTGGACTTAGGGGAATATTTGCCTTTTCAAGGATAGTACTGCTTGGCACGTAACTAGCCTGATTAATCATATATTCCGCTTTTTTCTGAATCAACTGATGGTAAAATCCTTCATTAATACTATATAAACGTTGTAATTTTGCGTACTCAATCTCATTATATCCATTTTCGGCAAACAGCTTGCTTTCAAACTCTGCTATTTTCTCCTTATAGTTTTCATTACGTTGTTCTAATCGAGAAATGGCTGATTTAAGAAAATCAACTAATTGTCGCTTATATGATTTAATTTGGTTGTCAATTTTTTCAATGCGTTGATTATTTACGGTTACCTCATAGAGCATATTATTTCGATCTTGCAATAGGTTTTGTAAACTGCTTAGCATTGTTGCTACAATGGCTTCCGATTTTGTTCCAGATAGCATGGCGAGCATCTCGTATATGTTAGCGTCGCTATTATCGGCAAGTTCAGTACGAATATGATGTAAAGTCATCAGCTCAAATTCAACAGCAATAACTTCGTTTTCAATCTCCGTTATTCGATTTGTAAAGATTGGAAACGGGGATTCAGTTTTAACTTTATCTTTAATATTATATTTTTTCTTAAAATCGTGCATTTCTGATTCTGCTTTATCTAGGTTTTTATAAACCATATTTAGCTGATTATCAATAAATGACAGGATATTTTGAACACTCTCTCCTTTTTTCTCTACTTCATATTTTTGAAATCGTTCGGCGATAACATTCACAACTTCAGCGGCTTGAGCCGCATTATTTGAATCATATGATAATTCAATTGTTTGTGTTTGTTGACTTAAAATTCTAATTATCAAACTACTAAGAATTTCATTTACTATATTTGCAGGATTTGAAACTTTGAAGAAGTATCGGTTTGTGGGTTCTGATTTAGACATAAACTCAATGGTCTTAAAGTTCTGAACCATAATTTTATATTGATTTTCGCCAAGAATAAACCACTCTCCTGTTTTACATATTTGCTCATGCTTCCGATCGTTATACTCATGACTTACTTTGCATGAATCAATGGAAATAAAGTCAATGTAAATTGGTGTTTCGTAAATGTATGTGTTTTTAATTCGAGACTCAACAAGATAGGGTGTAGAACGATATAACTCGGAATTTAAAAAAGTTCCTTTGACAAAGTATCGAGTATCGAACGCAAGATGGGAAATACATCGTTTGATAAACTCTTTTGAGCGCATTAGAGCAATTGTTTTGCCCATGTTGCGGCCTTCGTCATTATACATTTCACCAAGGCGTAGTAACCGTTGTGGGCTCTCATCGTCAGTCATTTGAATGACCGATTTTGCCTGATACACAGGTGATGTATAGCGCAAATACAGAAATGCTGATCCCAGTGCGATTAATAGGATAAAGATAGACCAAACAATTGATTTTTTGAGAATAATCAAAAATATGGAGAGGTCAAATGTTTCGTTTATGAGTGGTATTTTTTTATTTACCATTGGTTGTCAGGTTAATGATCAGTAGCACTGTTGAAAGAAGAGCCAAATATGGAGTAAGCTCATTCATAACACGTCGAACGTATCTTGGGCGACTTTCAACATAAATAATATCGTTGCCTTCAAGCTGTAAGTTTGTTCCTTTTAAATCGGTTAAGGTTCTAATATTATATAGAAACACTTGGGGTTCTTCTGCTGGATTTCCTCTTATTACTTTAATTCGATATGCTTTATCGCTGTCCAAAAGACCGCCAGATTGAGCTATTGCTTCAATTAAAGTTAGATTTTCTTCCGGAATTTGTATAACCATTCCAACTTGTCCTCCTCCTTTAAAAACATAAACTCTACGATTTACAACTTGCAATAAAACAAATGGATTTTGATAATGCTTTGCTAGTTTCTCTTCCAATAATTTCTCCGCTTCTCGAATAGTTCTACCGGCAATATTAATTCTACCTAGTGTTGGCAGTTTTACTTGACCATCAAACTCAACCATGAATTCAATGGCACCTTTTTGATTCTGTGCATTTCCAATGGCATTTTCGTTGATTGAAATCATTCGATATCCATCGTTTGTTGAAATGCTTACGCTTATTTTATCATAAGGCTTAATTCGATATTCTACTTCCGATGGTTTAAATTCAGAATATGAGATATCGTCGGTGTTTAACATTCTGTTGGGTTGCAAAACTTTACAACTCGATGAAAACAAGATGGTAATAACAAGTATTGATATATAATAAGAATAGATGCTTTTCATAAAATGAAATTTCTCAAAGATAAGTATAAATACAAAGAAAACAGGATTTTTAACCTATTCAGAAAGTAGTTTGGTGTACAATTTCTCGACATCGGTCACAAGTCGTCGATAATCGAATATTTTGAGAATCTTTTCTTGGCCATTGGCCGCTAGTTTTGAACGAAGTTGTTGGTTATTGGCTAACTCCAATAACTTTGCAGCAAAAAGTAAATCATCGTTCACTTTGGTTAAATAGCCATGGATTCCGTCGGTTACAAAATCAGCAATTCCACCTACTTCAGTTGAAATTACAGGGACTCCTGAAGCAATAGATTCGATTAAACTCACGGGAGTTCCTTCGTTTAACGAGGTTAAAACAGAAATGTCAGCTCCGGAATAAACACGTTCTACATCTAAAATCCAAGATGTGAAAATGATTTGAGCTTGTGGATTCAATTTCTCTGGAGTACTGATTGTCATATTATTAGTGATAGCCAACTCTTCAATCTCTGCACGTGTTTCTCCATCGCCAACAATCATAAAACGCAACTTATTTCCGATGTGTTGCAAAGTGTGACTTGCTACACGGATAAACATTGCATGATTTTTTATGGGTGCCATTCGACCAACTATTACAACAAGAATCTCATCTTGCCGGATACTATATTCCGCACGAAAAGCGGTGCGTAGGTCGGGATTTGGAGTTGAAAAACGACTTAAATCGAACCCCAAAGGGATAACATGTGCCTTCTTTTCTTGTACAATTTTAAATTGGTGGCAAAGCTCCATTTTTTGCAATTCGCTAATAACAATTATAGCACTGCTTCGTTTTGCAAGAAAACGCTCTATAGTCTTGAATATAAATGTCTTAATAGGTGAAAAGTAACTGTGAAAAACATGTCCGTGGTACGTATGAACTATTACTTTTACTCCTGTACAAAGGGCGGCTAATCGCCCAAGGGTACCCGCTTTTGAAGCGTGAGTGTGAACAATATCAGGACGATACTCCTTTATTATTTTCCGTAATTTAAGAAAGGCGCGCCAATCGTTTAATGGGTGAATAGATCGCCGCATCTCTTCAATTATTTCACCCTCCACTCCTATGCTTTCAAGGATAAATAAGCTGTCCGTTTCACTCTCTTCGTTTGGTCCGCCAATAAGTCGCGTTTCAAAATTGGAAGATAAATGCTTAGTTAAATATCCTGCATTGTATGTAGGACCGCCTAAATTAAATCGATTTATAATTCGTAACACTTTTGTCATAATGAATTCTCAATATATTTTTTATACCAATTTTGAAAAACGATTAGTGCCCACAGTTTGGAGGGTGAATCACCTACATTATTGGTAAAAAGTTGTTTTTTCAATTTTTCGGTGCTCTTATAATTAAAAATCCCTTGATTAATAATATAATCTTTGTTCAGCAAATCTTTGTCTATTAGTTCAAATAACTCATTCCGCATCCATTTTGTTAACGGGACTTCGAAGCCCTTTTTGGGCCGTGTAAATAATTCTTCCGGAAGTTTGTCTCGATAGGTATCCTGTAAAATTCGTTTCCGCATTTTCCCGTAAACCTTGTAATTATCTTGTAGAGAGAGCCCAAACTCAACAACTCTGTAATCGAGAAATGGGGATCGGACTTCGAGTGAATTGGCCATTGACATTAAGTCAACCTTAGGAAGCATATCGCCTTGAAGCACCATTTTCAAATCGGCTTTTGTAATTTCCCCTATTGATTCGTTACTTTTAATAGATGCTGTAAGACTCTCTATATATGCATTATATGGTGATTTGTCAACGTTACTAACCAGTAAATCATTAACCTCTTTTGGATTGCTTATGGATGTCCAGAGCACGTATCGCTGTTCGGGTGTGAGTGAAATTCCTTCCGAAAATCGGTACAATTGCCGAATTTTATCTGTAAATGAATTGTTCCGTGATTGAGGCAAAAGTTTTAAGAAAGGATTGGCCATTTGAGCCAAATGCCGATATTTTTTGTATTTAATAGCTTGGTAATGAGCCATATGCTTGCGGTAACCTGCGAACAGCTCATCGGCACCGTCACCTGAAAGAGCGATTGTAACATGTTTTCGAGTCTCTTTTGCGAGAATGTTCACCAATATTGCGCTGCTGTCGGCAAAGGGTTCATCGAGATAATTGAGCACATTGGGTAAATTATCAATTAGTTCTCTATTCGTGACTTGAATACTGTGATGATTTGTTCCCAAATGATTAGCGGCCTTCTCGGCCCATTTGGTTTCATCGTAAAATGGTTGATCAGGAAAACCCAAACTAAAGGTCATTAAATTGGGTTTATAACGCGATGCAATGGCTGCAATGATTGAAGAATCAACGCCGCCACTTAAAAAACATCCTAGTGGAACATCCGAGATTAAACGTGTTTCCACCGCATTGTCGAGCAGCGTTTCAAGTTGATTAACAGCATCTTTGTAGGAAGTATGTAAAGTTGCCGGTTGGGGCATTTTATACCATTCAACAGCGGTCATGTTGCTTCCATTGCACACCATATAATGGCCGGCGGGAATTTTGCTTACATTATTGATGATACTTTCATCTCCAGGAATGTAATTATGCACAAAGTAGGAATAGAGAACCGATTGATTTATGGTACGTGGAATATCGTAGTGCACGAGTGCTTTCATTTCTGAGGCAAAGACCATTCGGGTTTCGTTTCGATGAAATAGTAAGGGTTTTACACCATATCTATCGCGCGCTAGAAATATCGTATCTTCGAGTTTATCGTAAATTGCTAAAGCAAAAAAGCCATTAATGAGTGGCAAAAAGTCAGCACCATACTCAATATAAAGGGCTAAAATTACTTCGGTATCTGAATTTGTTTGAAACGTATATCCTTTATTTGAGAGTGCTTTGCGGTGCTCCAGAAAATTAAAAAACTCTCCATTATAGACCATCGAATACCTTCCCGATGGATCGGTAAAAGGTTGCGATGCTGCATTGCTTAAATCGATAATCGATAATCGAGCATGTCCCAAAACGGCTTTTCCTACTTGTAAAACTTGCTGATTATCAGGACCTCGTAGCCGTAACGCATTCGTTGCTGAACGTGTCTTTTCAACATATTGGTCTTGAATTTCAGAATATTGGTAAACTCCAGTAATTCCGCACATGTTTAATTGGTTTTAGCCAAAGGTGCAAAAAATTGAGTAAAACGCGTATGATCAACGGAAACACAAATTCGAGTATATTGATCATATTTCCCTTTTTCGTTTGTAAAACAAGACAAAGATACACCAAATATCCAATGATTCTCAAGGGTGGACTGATCGATATTAATAACTGCATAAATTCCCAGAGGCAATGGATCGGAATATAGTTCTCTTACTAATAAACCATGCGTTTCTAACCACTCAACATTCAATTTAATATGTTCCGTTGCTTGGTTTTTATATTGTTGTATGATTTCGTTTCCTTTGACGCTGTTTAAAAGGTGCTGAATAATTTCTTGACCTACAACATTAACTCCATTGGTGTTATACAAAATTCGTTTTGATGCTTCGTCTATAAAATCATGATTTGCATTGTGAATAAAACCTGTTCTGTAACCGCTTAACCCCATTGACTTACTAAAACTCTCATTTATAATTACATTTTCTAAGGAGAGCAATCGTCGATAAAACTTATCTTGTTCGTTGACAAATAGATATCGATATGGAGCATCAAAAATGATTGGGATTCCAAGAGAATCAAGTTTATTGATAACTTCGATTAAAATGGAATTGTCTGTTTTATTGTCCAACGAATTGCCGATATCACTAATAATAACAGCAGTATGATTTAATGTACGTGCTGCATTCATTAATGATTTAAAATCTTGGTACACATCGTGTTGTAATTTATTGACGACACTTAATAATTCTCCTGATCCCCAATAAAACTTAGGCATCAACACTTTATAAACATTCAACGTATTGAGAATGGTAAACAATCCATTGGTTCCACCCGAAGTAATGATTATATGATCAATATCGGCTTTATTGCCAAAATAGTGATTATTAATGGCCAGCCTTAACCCCAATTGCCCAACAGTATCAGGGTAATTTTGTAATTGTATAGTATTAAAGTCAATATTTTTAACAATCTGATTAACATCAATTTGAGATATAGAATTTACATCCGAATGCAATAAGAGCAAATCTTTATTTGTTCGTTCTTGAATTTGTTTCGCTTTTCTCCCAATTTCCATTATGGCTAAAATTGGTGCTCCAATGGGTTTAATTTCCATAACTGTTATTTTGAATCAAAATAGCGACAAATATAAGTAAAACTATCTAAAGATAGAAACATAAAAATGGACACTGAATATTATCAATGTCCATTTTTCCAATATTTTGATAATCAACATTTAAAATAGGTCTATCTAAACCTTTTATAGTTTAAGAAAGTCTTATTTATACGCTGTGGTTTAATTATTTAACAGGAACATTTTTAAGGGTCTCTTTTAAGAAATCCCAAAACTTTTGTACTGTATCAATTTTCACTTTCTCATCTGGAGAGTGTGGAAAACGGATGGTTGGACCAAATGAGATCATATCCCAATTTGGATATACTCCACCAAGCAAACCACATTCTAACCCTGCATGAATCGCCTTAATTTCCGGAACTTTACCAAATTTTGTATTGTAAATCTCCATCATAGTTTTCAATATGGGTGATGCCATGTTTGGTTTCCATCCTGGATATCCGCCTTCGAATTTTATTTCTGCTCCGGCTAAGTCGAATACCGATTTAACACTCTGAGCAAGAGCATCGCGTGCAGTATCCACAGAACTCCGCATTAGACATTGAACATAAATTTTGTCGTTGTCGCTCTTAACAATAGCCAAATTTATAGATGTTTCGACCAATCCGGGCATACTATCGCTCATACGAATTACTCCATTTGGACAGGCTAAAATGGCATTTATTAAGTTGCTTTGCGTCTTAGCATCGATTACATTTTTTGCAATGGATGGTTTAGCCGTTGCAATACCTAAAGTAGGTTCAGTACCCGATAGTTCTTTAACGATTATGGCTTCAAATTTCTTGATGTCACTTTCAATGTTTTGTTTCTTTCCTTCTGGTGCATAATAAGTTACAAATGCCTCGCGAGGAAGTGCATTACGTAAACTACCACCATTAATGGAAGCAATTCGAATTGAATACTGTTTCTCCAATTGTTTCAGCAATCGGAACAATATAACATTGGCGTTTCCCCGTCCTAAGATGATATCCATACCACTGTGTCCACCTTTAAGACCAGTAACCGCAATTGCACCTATTTCATATCCCTTTGGAATTGCTTCCATGGTGCATTTAAAGGTTACATTTGCATCTTCTCCACCTGCACAACCAACATATAGTTCGCCTTCATCTTCGGAATCAAGATTCATTAAAATATCGCCATCAAATAACCCGGGTTTTAAACCAAAAGCACCTGTCATTCCGGTCTCTTCGTCGATAGTAAAAAGTGCTTCAATTGGACCATGCTGCAAATCTTTTGCTTGAAGAACCGCTAACGTTGCCGCTACACCCATTCCATTATCAGCACCTAATGTAGTATCTCGTGCAGTAACCCACTCCCCATCAATGTAGGCGTCAATTGGATCTTTTTCAAAATCATGATTTGTAGTACTATTTGCCTGAGGAACCATATCTAAGTGACTCTGAAGTATAACACCCATGCGGTTTTCCATTCCTGGTGTTGCTGGCTTTTTGATTATAACATTGCCTACTTCATCAACAATTGTTTTAAGACCTAAATCCTCGCCAAATTTTTTGGCAAATGCAATTACAGCGGCCTCTTTTTTTGATGGTCGTGGTATTTGAGTTAATTGATAAAAGTTTTCCCATACTTCTTTGGGAGCTAATTTTCTAATTTCTTCACTCATAATATTTCGTATTAAGTTTATAAAATAATTATTTTAATGACCTGCAATAATCTCCATCTTCTGTTATTTGAGATTTGCTTGGTAAAAGTTTAATATTTTAGTGTATAGATGCATTCTAGTTTTTCCTCCATAAATGCTGTGGTTTCGGTTAGTGTACATCATCATCTCGAACTGCTTTTCGGCCTGCACGAGTGCTTCAACAAATTCGATTGTATTTTGAGGATGCACATTATCATCGCTTGTTCCGGAAATAATCAGAAGCTTACCTTTTAGTTTATCGACATGATTAATGGGGCTATTTGAGTCATATCCCGTTGGATTTTCTTGTGGAGTGCGCATAAATCGTTCTGTATAAATGTTGTCGTAATATCGCCAGTTGGTCACTGGAGCCACTGCCACACCAGCCGCAAAATAATCGGCACCTTGGGTTAAACAATTCAGGGTCATAAAACCGCCATAACTCCAGCCCCAAATGCCAATTTTAGTTGCATCAATGTAAGGCATTGATCCAAAGTATTTTGCCGATTCTATTTGATCAATTGTTTCATATTTGCCCAGTTCTTTATAGGTCATTTTGCGAAATTCCTCCCCTTTTCCGCCTGTTCCACGCCCATCGACACAAGCAACAACAAACCCTTCCGTAGCCAATACTTGCTCCCAATCGACACTCCAACGATCCAATACCTGTTGTGAATTTGGTCCTGAATATTGTGTCATAACTAAGGGATATGTTTTTGTGCTATCGAAATTTACGGGTTTCACAATCCATGCATTGAGTTCAATATTTTCAGTGGTTTTAAAGGTAAAGAACTCTTTGGGTTGAAAATTATATTTTGTTAGTTTGTCTTTCAGTTCTTTATTTTCTTCTAAAACACGAACGAGTTTATCTTTTTTATCGTGAAGTGTAACATAGGTAGGTGTTGAAGCACTAGAATAGTAATTAATATAGTATTTGAATCCTTTACTAAAATAGGCATCGTTGGTACCCAATTGCATTGACCTTTTGATCTTCTTAGTACCTTTAAAATCAACAGAATAGATTGTTTTATAAATGGATCCCTCTTCGGTTGATTGGTAGTAAACGAGGTTATTTTTGCCATCGACCCCTAATAAACTTGTTACATCAAAGTTCCCTTCGGTCACTTGTGTTAATTGTTTTGAGTTTATATCGTAAAGATAAATGTGATTATATCCATCCTTTTCACTCATTATCAGAAACTTATTCTTATCAACAAAGGTAAGATCTTCGTAGGGAGGTTGATCGATATAGTACTTATTTTCTTCGGCATAAACCACCTCGGAATTGCCTGATGTTGCATCACTAAACAGAATTTCTATTTTATTCTGCAAACGATTTAAACGTACTATGGCTAGCGTATTTTCTTTTTTGCTCCAATAGATTCGGGGAATATAAATGTCTGTTTGGGTGCCAATATTTAAGGTAATTTTCTCTTTACTTGCAATATCGTAGGTGTGCACAGAAATTACTGAGTTTTCTTCACCCGCTTTTGGATACTTAAACGCATACACTTCCGGATAAAGAGCATTTTCGGTCATTTCAGGAGCTAATCCTTTATATTTAAGCAAGTTAAATTCTTTAACGTGACTTTCATCAAATCGGCACCACGCAATTTTATCTCCTTTTGGCGACCATTCAAATGCTTGATTATAACCAAACTCCTCTTCATAAACCCAATCGGGAGCACCGTTTATAACTTCATTCTCTTTGCCATCGTTTGTTACTGTGGTGATATTTGCTTTTAAATCACTAATAAACAGATTATTATTGCGTATAAAGGCTATTTTATCTCCACTGGGAGAAAATGTTGCCAATTGCTCTTTACCATCCTCTGAAACTGGATAGAGTTGTTTTTTTGAAAAATCCCACACATAGTAATCCGCAATAAATGAGCGACGATATATGTAATCGGGGTTTACATAAAACAATATTCGTTGTTCATTCTCTGAAAATTGGTAATTGGAAAGATGCTTAATGTTTTCATTTTCAAAATCGGATGTTTTAACCAACGTGTCGATAGCCTCGCCGGTTTTATAACTGTATTTAACAAGTGCATTCTTTTTAATGGCGGTATAATGTAAACCATCATTCATAGATTGTAGGCCTTGAACAGTTCGTGCACCAAAAGTTCGAGTCGAATAGATGTCAGCCAACGCAATATCCTGCTTTTGACCAAATAGTAGTGTTCCCGTAAAAACACTCAATAACAGCAAGTTGACTCTTAATTTTGTATTCATATTGTTGCATTTTAGGGTTGTTTGATTTGAAGCCGTAATTTGCAAAAAATAAGTAGCTTATCCAAGGATTTTTGAGGGATTTTAACTACCAAACTCATGTAGTAACAATGAAAACTCTGTTTAGTTTATTCAATAACATTATTAATTCGAATTATCTTTGTGTACAATAAAAACTAATCGATATAAGTTAAATAACATCATGAAATCCATGCCCGAATATTCATGTCCAATTTCGGAAGTTTTGGGCAAATGTTCAGGCCAAACACAACGCGAAGTGGATTTCCAGTTTTTTGAGTTGCAATCATTGGAACCATTTTTGGGTATATCCATAAAAAGGGTATCATAATATGACTTTTCTATTTCATAAATACCTACATCCAAGAGGTGTTGTGTTGCATTTTTCGAGTGTAAAATTAACCATATTAGTGGGAAATGTTCGTATTTGAAAATGGCTGAATGATTTCTATGGTGCAACAACAATTCAAAGGTTTCGTTTCCCATTGGATTTCCAGTAGTAGCTAAGGATCGGATTTTATAATCATCAAATTTGATCGGAATATTTGGGATAAAACCGGGTAGTTTAATTTGTCGGTATCGCATTAATGTTTTAAAAATCATGCCATGCGTAGGGCTTAATCCATGATATCTTCTATGGTTTTCACCTGTCAGAAACCGAGCTGTTTCGATAAAACCATAATGAAAAAAGATGGATAAATCAAGATCACTACCCGATCCCTCTTCCACCAATTCGTTATTCAATGGATTGGCGATGTACCAATGTGTTCGTACTCCTAATAATGGTTTTGGCAGCCGTTTTTTTGTTTTGTTTTGAATCAAAAGAACATATCGTTTTGCAATATCTGCCACCCATTTTTTGCAATCAATGGAATCACCAGCCCATATCCCTCTATTTTTTAAATAATTGGGGATGATTGGCGTGTCAAAGTGGATCGGAATATCTTTTATCGATATTTTATTTACCAAAACCGAAACTAACGTTAATCCCTCTAAATGATGTATTATATTGTCCTGACTAAGAGCCGGATCATTGGCATGTGTATATACGCTTCTAAAACTATCGGTTTTAAAATGATGCTTATGACTCTTCCAAAATTCCGAAGATACATCGTCGCGATTATGAAAACCATTAATATTCGCTCTTGGGTTTACAATCAAAACAGGGTATTCACTTTCGTTATTAGAATTGGTACGTAAAAACGTTTCTGAATATAGATCTAGTCGTTCCAGTGCCATTAAAGCATACAATAATTCGCTCCGGGTTTGAAGCGTTGGTTTTTGTTGATTGCTTTGAATAGCAAACTCGGTAGCTAGAATTGAGAGATAATGGCTCATATTTGAGTTGCCATCGGACCATTCCATTCGATTTTCGCTGTAATTTATTTCTGTTGCTGGAATATTTACGCCTTGATGTTCAACGCAAGAGTCAATTACTATAAAATGTTCTCGCAATCGTTCTCTATACCGTTCATATGTTGAATCGAGGTGGAAATTTGATTGGCCAAAAATGGAATTGATATTTAAGCTAAACATTAAAAATAGAGCGATATCTATCAATACATATGAAAGTTTCATATATTAATTGTTCTATTTAAACATGAAAGATACGCTTATTCGCAAAGAGATACAAAAAAGCCACTTACATTTTATTTGTAAGTGGCTGGTCAATAGTGACCCCGAAGGGACTCGAACCCCTAACCTTCTGATCCGTAATCAGATGCTCTATCCAATTGAGCCACGAGGCCGTTTGCGTGTGCAAAAGTAGAACATTTTTGTTCAATACCAAAATTATTGTTTGAAAAATTACAATAAATTTTGGTTAAATATTCTTTGATTTTCTTTTTATAGAATGCGATTCAATGAGTAAAAACAAGTTGACATTCGGAATATGTTGATTATATTAAACTTACTGCCCATAATCACGACGCAGTTGATCATATTCGTCATCAAAAACATTCCCACTATTGGCGTCCATATACTCTCCCTTCATTATATCAGCCCAACCTTCAGTAGCCATTTCTCCGACCATATCGCTATGAATAAGTTCATAATCTTGGGTACCTTGGCTTACTAAGCAAAAAACAAAGCGTCGATTTGATTTGTCATTGATTTTATAATAATGCCAAATTTCATAGGGTTTATAATTAGATAAGTATTTACGACTTATAATTTGGTTTGGACTACCATATTGTAAATAGACACGCCCTCTTTCGGTCATATAACCTCGTTTTATTTGTGTTCCGTAAAGGGACTCCACCAATTCAACTTGTTTCAAGTATATATTCCATTCATTTTCAGGTGCTAAAGAATTTCTTGACTCCCAGAAATTTATAAAAAATTGTTGCATGGTCTTTAAATCTTTCGCTGTAAAATCGGATTCAATAAATCCACGCTCCACCTTGCCGGCAATGGGATATAAACTTTTTATGTGAATTGCCATTTCATGTACTGTGGAGTATTTAAGAACCCAAGACTCCTCGAGGTCAATTTTAGTGAAATCGGTTGGCGCTTCAACCTTTTTAGAACTACTTCGTTGAAAAAAATGTTTTTTATTCAATAAAAGTTCATTGTTTTTATCTCTCACTTCAATCTCTAAATTGTAGTTTCCAGATGGTAAATCTTTAATATTAACGCCTTTGCTTATTACTACTATTGGTGATGCTTTTCTACGTTCAAAAGAAATTGTTTTTTCAAATGTCCTTCTACTTGGAATGGAGGTTACATAATAACGGATTAAAAAATCACCGTTTTCGCCAATCTCATTATTAATATTATATAATTCGCAATAAAAATTCAGCGTATTCATATTTTCCGGATAAAAGTTACTTACATACGGAATTATGTTTAAGCCACTCTTGGTGTACTTTGTAACTATTTCGGATGGCGTAAAATATTCAGCTGGTTCTATACCACTAAATGCCATTTCATCTTTTGGAATTGTAACCGTTAGAATGTCTTTATGCGTAAACGCAGCACTGTCTAGCGAATAGTTATCTTTTATTTTCAATTCAAAATTATATGCTCCATCCAATAGGGGTATTCTTTGAAGATCGATAAAAGCCTGTGCTTTTTCATTCATTACGGTGTCAATTTCCGGACTGGAGATATTATATTTGCGATATTCGCGAATTTCATCCCCATTTTTAAATAACATTGTAACCTCAACCGAAGCTTGCAACTTTCCCTCGTTGTTTACCTTATACGTTACGGAATTAGGATCAATGGCTAAATAGGTCTCCACATAGATTCCAATGGTTGGTGCGTAAAATGGAGCATAATGAAAATAAGCTTTAACTGCATAGGTTGCAATTGGTGCTAATAAAGAGAGTACAAAAATTGAAATCAATCGTTTCATATTAATTATCTTTTGAAATAATTATCCTATTTATAGTAGAGTTGTTCTGATAGAATGCCAAAAATAGTGAAATAATTTTACTGCTAAATTTATTTAGGCCATAAATTTCATTACCTCATTCAATAACGCATCGTATATCAGATTGTTGGATGCGATTATTTCTTGTCCAAACAAATAGTTGTCGCCCCCCGAAAAATCGGCAACTTTACCTCCTGCTTGTTCCACAATAAAAGCCCCCGCTGCTACGTCCCAAGGACTCAGGCTATATTCGAAAAAACCGTCCAAACGACCACAGGCAACATATGCTAAATCGGTTGCAGCGCTTCCCAATCGACGTAAACCGTGCGAAGTGTGCATAAATTCTTTCATTAATGCCATGTATTTATCCAGTCGATCGTAATCGTAATATGGGAAACCGGTTCCAAGCAACGAATTTTGCAAGGTACTTACTTTCGACACATGGATCTCCTTTTGATTCATATATGCCTTCTCTCCTTTTGCACTATAAAATGCTTCATTCAAACCAATTTCATGCACAACTCCAATTACTGGTTTGTTATTATGCATTAAAGCAATGCTGATAGCCACCGGTGAAAGGCTGTGTATGTAATTCGTTGTTCCATCGAGCGGATCAATGATCCAAACAAACTCTTTATCGGCATGTTTTTCTCCACCCTCTTCGCCAATAAATCCGCAATTGGGGATTAATTTCTCAAGTTTCTCAATTAGAAACTCCTCCGTTTGTTTATCAACGTGGGTTACAAAGCTATTATGTGATTTTGTTTCAAACGTTGTATTACTAAATTTCGAGCGTTCGCTTTTCATAAAAATGGAGGCTTGGTCCGTTAAATTCAGCGTCTCTTTCAATATTTTACTATAATTCATAATTGTATTTTAAATATTTCAATTTGCTATCTCTCCAATAAATGTCTGATTATCAACATCAAAACAGTTTAGCTTAACATTTACTATTTTATTCACTAACTTTTCGTCGAAAGGTACTTATACTTTGAGATAATTATCTGTAAATCCGGATATTGATTTCTTGTTATTTCCCTTTTCAAAAAGAACAGGCCGTACAGTTGATTCAAGCTGATGGGCAAATTTTGTACTTAGTTCAACTCCTTTTTGGTGCAGAATTTGGCTTCTTTGTTTTCGTATTGTTTTAGGCACTTGAGCCATTTCGAGGGCTTTTGTGTTGGGACGTTCCGAATAGGTGAAAATATGCAATTCTGAGAGGCCAAGTAATTCAAGAAACGATATGGTTTTATTAAAATCATCGTTGCTCTCTTCAGGAACGCCAACAATGATGTCAATTGCTATAAATGCCTGTGGGATAATCTTTTGGATATAGCGAATCCGAGCTTTAAAATCGGAAGTTGTATAACGTCGCCGCATTAATTTAAGAAGTTTATCGGTTCCACATTGTAAAGGTATATGAAAATGGGGCATTAATACTGAACTTTTTGCAGCTAAATCAATAATCCGATTTTCCAATAAATTAGGTTCAATGGACGATATTCTTAATCGTTCAAGTCCTTCAATATTTTGCATTTCCACCAATAAATCGTATAACGATTCACCCTGTTTACGCCCAAAATCACCGATATTTACACCCGTTAAAACAATCTCCTTAACTCCCTTTGATACAATTGCTTTAGCCTCTTCAATTACATTTTTAATTAAATCACTTCTGCTCAATCCTCGAGCAATTGGAATGGTACAATAACTACAAAAGTAGTCACAACCATCTTGAATTTTCAAAAACGAACGAGTGCGGTCATCAATGGACCATGCGGAATTAAATTCATCTAAATCCTTATAGTCGCAAATGCTTGATCCAACGAATTTTTTCTCAACAAAATCGACCACCTTATGCTTATCTCGATTACTTAGAATAATGTCAACGCCATCTATATTTTGAATTTGTTCGGGTTTAAGTTGTGCATAACAACCAACCACTACAATTTGTGCTTCGCTATTCTGTTTTATGGCTTTCTGTATTATATTGCGGCACTTTTTATCGGCAACCTCGGTTACACTACACGTATTAATAACGTAGACATCCGCTTTTTTATTAAAATCAACTTTTTCATATCCCGCCTCTAAAAATTTACGGGCAATGGTGGATGTTTCCGAAAAATTCAATTTACACCCCAAGGTAAATAAGGCAACACTTTTATTTTTAGTCATTTAGAGATATCATTTATACTTTAAAACGGGTTGTTGGAATGAATTAAAAAAATCAAATAAACGTAGAACTCTACAAACAATATACCACACACAATGTGGAAAATCTGTGTAAAAGTAGGGATGTTTTAGCAAAATTGCTTATTTTTGTTTAACCATCATTAGAAAATTAAACTATTTGATGATATTGTTAACCAATAACAACTTGTGTTTATGAAAATTTTTGTAGCAAATCTAAGTCCCCGGACTACGGGAGAAGATTTAAATCGAGCATTCTGTATCTATGGTGAAGTAAACTCAGCAAAAGTAATTTTTGACAAGGTGACTGGAAATTCAAAACGATACGGTTTCATTGAAATGCCCAACGACGACGAGGCAGCAAAGGCCATTGAGGCACTTAATGAGTCTAATTTAGATGAGAATTGCATTGTTGCTAAAATCTCTATTCCAACCGGAGATAGTGAGCCAAAAGCAAGCAAATCAATGAATTTTGATGTAAAATTCGATCGAGATATAATGTAATATTGATAATTATTAGACATTAAAAAAAACCATGCCTAATCGGATTATTGCCTTCAGACATGGTTTTTGCATTAATTCTTACAGAAACCGATCTGACAATAGGTTTTCTCGGTTGGTTCTTTCGATGCTATTATTTTTTGTATCGTAGAACGTAATACTTGTTTTCTTGGTTCTTTTAAAACAATTTTGTTCTGCCGTAATAGATTCAGAAAGATTTTTGGGGTAAGAATTTGCACTTCAATTGGAATTGTAGAATTTTGCATAGGCTCGTTTTTATGATATAATATTCAAAACGATTTCCTAATTTCATTATTGCATAGATTCCAACAAATATTTTATAGCATTAAATTCTGACGAATTTTCATTTTGATATGCACAAAAATGTTGAATTGCTGAGGTCGCGAGCTGTTAAGTTGATAAATTTCGAAGAAGGTATTTAAAACGGCACAATTCTTAAATCGATAATGGCTTAAAAAAACTAAAACTACTTGCCTACCTCGAATCAAACAATACTGACTCTAACACCACATACTCTTCAATATAAATTTCTTAAAACCCAATTTCAGATTACGAACCAAATTAAATTACGAAACCTGAATGGAATTGTTTTCAATCAGTTTACGCATATTTATCAGTGCGTAGCGCATTCTTCCCAGAGCAGTATTTATGCTAACATCTGTAAGATTGGCTATCTCCTTAAAACTCAAGTCCATATAATGTCGCATAATAACAACTTCTTTTTGCTCTTCCGGCAAATAGTCGATTAAACTCTTTACTTTTTTACGGATTTGATCGCTAATCATATGATCTTCAATGGTTGAGTCACTAAACTTAGCATTATTAAAAAGATCAACTTTCCCATCCGTATTGCTGATAGTGCGCATATTTTTTTGACGTCTGAAATGATCAATTACTAAATTATGGGCAATTCTTAATACCCAACCTATAAATCGACCATCGTCCTTATATCTATTGAGACGCAATGATTTAACGACTTTTATAAAAGTGTCTTGAAAAATATCTTCCGCTAGTTCTTGATTTTTGACAAGCATTAGTATGTAGGTATATACTTTGCTTTTATGTCGTTTAATTAAAACTTCGATACTACTTTCGTCGCCATCTATAAATTGCCTAACTAGATCATAATCTGTAAGCTGTACAGTACTCATAACAGTTCCTCCTTTATGGGTTTACAATGTTCAGCGTAGAAATAATCCTATAAGCAATCCTCCTAGTTTTAATTTGTTAAGTTGCAAATATAGTAGTTTTTTTGAATGACCAAACATGAAAACTATTTTATTATTTAATTTAACTACATTTTAACATCCAAAAATCCAGTTGAAAACCCCTACCTACAATTGTATATGGAAATTTAGTATATAATGAAACACGATATCTACTAGTAATCAACAACATAAATAACAAATGTGAAATGAAGCGTGAAAAAAGTTTTTATTTCCTTTGAGGAACTGTTAAAAATACTTACTTTTGCAATTCTTCATTGATTCAGTAGCTCAGTAGGTAGAGCACATCCCTTTTAAGGATGGGGTCCTGGGTTCGAGCCCCAGCTGGATCACAAAGCAGTTTTTATGTTCGCATAGAAACTGCTTTTTTTTTGCTTGAAAATTGGGATTGATCCTTCAAAAAAATAATCTACGTGTTAGGAATATATTTATCGTTCCTAGCATGTAGATTATTAAGCAATTTCAAACTTCAAAATTACTTTTTGGGAGGGCTCTTTTTCATTAACATTCGCTTCGTAGTCTGATCAACGAATAAAATAACAACAACAACTAATGCAGCATAAATCATAGCACCAAATTTTAAGTTAGATAAATAAGTTAAATTCACAAGTACAAAATTCGAACATTCATATGCATTTGTAAAGGCTTTTAAGTTAAATAATTACAAAGTAAAGTTAATTAATTACAAAGCACATTTACTTAAAATTACTTAATATTCACTTAATTGATATTTTTAAGTTGCTTAAAAATATCTATATTTGTACTTTATAACAGCTTAATTGTATGCATCGGTTACAACCTTTTCCGCACTATCTATTACACAACACTATTACTCTGATACCCAGTGTTTCGGAGATGATGGTTGTGTATGTAGATGCCGATTTGCACAGGGAAATTATGCTGAAAAAGACAAGCGATAATAAGGGAGAAATTACTGAAGTAGCGCACTTTAGCTACTCTAAGGTAAAAAAGTCACTTAAAGATAAAAATTGGCAGTGGATTACTGATGCTGAAATGCCACTGGTAAAACAGGATGCCCTATCAAGCAATAATCGGACTTTATTTGAAGAAAATAAAGTTAGAAATCTACAAGTAAATTTGCTTAATAAAAATAAGGATGCTGTATTTATATGCTATTTTACGTTTAGTGAACATAGTCCACTTTTTGGGCATGCGTCGGAATTGGAACTAACAATGGAAAATAAAACGTTAATTGCAAATATGGTTTCAAATGTATTATTACAATATTTGGAGTTGTACCATTCGCAAATTGATGCTACAGCATTTATTAGCGACCAATTTAAGTATAACGAAGAGCAGTTAAAACATGTTTACCTAAACCTTGAAACTCAAAAAGAGAACAATAAAGTGTTAATTAAGCAATTTTGCGATATTACCTTACGTGAATTTTCCATAAAAAACGGTGTTAATTTTAGTTATTCAGATCTATTTCTCAATAAAATTTTCAATGAAAACCCATCGTTGACTGAGATAAAAGAGTCATTAGAAATGGCAATGAGCCAATTGTTAGTGATGTTTCCGGCAGATAAAATAATAACCATAGAACCCTGGCATTTGACTCCGAATCAAGCTCGAATTGCCCCTAAAGCACAATCAACAAACGATGTTCGCTATGGTAGAACTATTGAGTTGCTCGATCGGTTAGAAGATGCCGGTATGCGTGTCAAACAGCAACAAATGAAGATGACTGGAACCACCGTTGGCATGCATTGCGATACGCCCATTAGCGCACCTGCAATAACAGATGCGCTAAAGAAGCATAGTGCTCGTATCATTAAGTTAATGAAGTTATATCCCGATAAATGGGCTTTGCTCCGCTCCGATTTTCGTCCGCTCCAAAATATCTTGGATATTGGAATGAGTAATTCAGAAACGGCTTAATTAGTCTTTGCAAAAAACGCCAAATTACTCATAAAGTGTTTATTTTTGGCATTCGTGAATCGCTCCGCTTATTTCTGCGTTATTCTGGTTTTTAAAAGCTCTCGATAAGAATACGGGACAGACTTTATCTTTTACGATTTTTTATCAAAGACAGAAAACATAGTATTTTCTTGCTGATACTAAATAGTGCTCACAAAACTAAATAAGTGAATTTGCCTTTTCCAACGCTTTAGAAAAATCGGGACAAATGTTTGCTTTCCCAATTTTAAATGAGATCCGTTCTTTATCCAGTTCATTGGCAACCTGTGGGTTAACACCAGAAAGAATCACTTTAGTTCCCTTGTGCTCCAACATTGATACGGCTTCTTTTAGGTTTTTCAGACCCGTTGAGTCAATAAATGGAACGTGTCGCATTCGAATAATTAGAACCTTATATTTTACGCCATTTCGTTGAAGTATCTCGTTATAATGTTTTGCTGAGGCAAAAAAGAAGGGTCCACTAATTTCATAGATTCCTATTTCCTTGTTAATATCCGAATAGTTTTCAAGCAAGTCAGAGTCAAATGAAGTTCCAATTTCAGGTTTAACATCGGCCATTCGTTTCATAAACAAGAGAGCTGAAAGAACAATTCCTACCTGAATAGCTACCGTAAGGTCAACAACAACGGTAAGAATAAATGTAGTTAGCAATATAATGACATCGAAGGCTTTCCCTCTAAATATCCCCACAAAAGAACGCCATTCACTCATATTATAGGCTACAACTATAAGAATTCCGGCTAAACACGACATTGGAATCAAAGTTGCCCATTTACCAAAAATAAGCATAATTAAGAGTAATGTTAGTGCATGAATAATTCCGGCAATGGGCGTTCTACCACCATTCTTAACATTGGTTGCAGTACGCGCAATAGCTCCTGTGGCTGGAATACCTCCAAAAAATGGAGTTACAATGTTGGCTATTCCTTGTGCTATAAGTTCGGTATTAGAACGATGGTTTCCTCCTATCATTCCGTCGGAAACAACCGCTGAAAGCAATGATTCAATTCCACCCAAAAGCGCAATTGTAAGCGCTGGAGCAATATAGTGTCGCATGTTAGACCAATCGATGGATGGAATTGAAAACTCAATATTATTGGGAATTTCACCATATACACTTCCAATAGTGGTAACCTCTAAACCAAAAATAGAAACCAAAGCAGTTATAAATAATATGGCAATGAACGATCCTGGAACAATCGAAGTTATTTTTTTAGAATATACGGCTATCAAAATCGTAATGGCAGTTAAAATAAGGGCTGTAAAATTAACCGTGCCAATATTCATAAAATAGACAATCCATTTGTCGAAAAAATCAGCGGGAACTGCATCAATTGTTAAACCAAAGGCATCTTTTATTTGTGTTGAGAAAATTACCAACGCTATTCCACTAGTGAAGCCTACAATTAAAGGATGAGGAAAAAAGCGTAAAAGTGCTCCTAGTTTTAACAATCCGAACACAACAAGAATCACTCCTGCCATTATTGTGGAAAGCAGTAATCCGTCAAGTCCATATTGTGCAACTATGCCATATACAATAACGATAAACGCACCCGTAGGACCTCCAATTTGAACTCTACTCCCTCCTAAAACGGAGATGATAAGTCCAGCTATAATCCCCGTTACGATTCCTTTTTCGGGCGAAACCCCTGATGCTACAGCAAATGCAATTGATAAAGGAAGGGCTACAATTCCAACAATAATCCCAGCTAGAACGTCCTTTGTAATTTCCTGCCGGGTTAACCCTTTTCTTAAAACTGAAAATAATTTTGGTTTAAAAATATCATTACTTGCCATAATTATATAAATTTATAATTGTTCTTTGTTTCGGATATATAGTATAATCCTCAACAGTTTAAAAATGTTAATTCAATGTTTTTTAGTTATTATGAATCTGTCAATTAACCTATTTTCAATATCACTCTCCAAGTATAATTTGTGCCCTTCGACAATATTTCGACATGCTCAACACAACGCGTTTAGGCTTACATCAGACAGACCGAAGTTGATCTTTTTTATCTTAATTAAACGATATTGTATGTTAATTCGCAATTTAAGAATGTTGAAATTTTAATTGAAATGCAAAGGTATAGTCTATTTCATAATTAATCTTAGATTTTTTAAATAAATTACTCGAGGGAATTGTCCTTATTTCTATGAAGTATTTTTGCTATTTTTGCATAGAAATCGAATTAGGACTAATTTAATAGTTATCGGCTCGTAATGCACAATAAATAAACTATATAATCTGCGCAATGACATTTAAACAATGCATAGGAAAGCTACTGCTTAAAATAACGGGTTGGAAAATATTGGGTTTTAAACCCAAAGAAGAGAATTTTATATTGGTTGTTTTTCCTCATACTAGTTATTATGACTTTTTTGTAGGCAAAATATTTAATTTATATATCGGATTTCCAATTTATTATATGATTAAAAAAGAAGCGTTTATCTTTCCTTTTGGATGGCTTTTAAAAGCTTCGGGGGGTGTCCCTATCGATCGCAAAAAGCCAAGTGCCACCATGCTTCAAATGATAGAACGGTTTAATGATAAAAATCAGTTCGTACTGTCAATTGCACCTGAGGGAACGCGCGAAAAGGTCGAAAATTGGAAACCCGGGTTTTGGTATTTTGCATCAAAGGCGAATGTTCCCGTTGTTCCAGCCGGGATGAATTATAAAAACAAAACGGTATATTTTGGCAAGCCAATTTATATGACCGAAGATAGAGATGCTGATATTGAACGTGTTAAAAACGTTTTTCGCAATATTGACCTATGTGGAAAACATCCCGATCAATCACAATTATAAAACATGACAACTAATTTACGTGTAACTGCCATCCAAATGGATATCGTTTGGGAAAATCCTGCTGCTAACCGATCTCAAATAGAAAAATTACTCCCCGCCAGAGAGAATAGTGATGTTGTTATTCTCCCTGAAATGTTTTCAACCGGATTCACTCCGAATGGCAAACTGGTGGCCGAAACAATGAATGGGTCAACGGTTCGTTGGATGATAAAGAGTGCGGCGGAGATGAATTACGCCATTGCCGGTAGTTTAGTGATTCAGGAAAATAGGAAAATCTATAATCGTTTTGTGTGGGCAAACCCCAACGGTGAAGTGGTAAAATACGATAAACGACACTTATTTACTTACGGCAAGGAACATTTGCACTATACGCAAGGTGATAAAAGAGTAATCATAAATTATGCTGGATGGCGAATTTTGCCGCAAATATGCTACGATTTGCGTTTCCCAGTTTGGTCGCGCAATTGCAATGACTATGATTTAGCCATTTATGTTGCCTCGTGGCCTGCAACTCGTATTTGGATTTGGGATCATTTGTTGGTGGCACGAGCAATTGAAAATCAAGCATATATAATTGGCGTAAATCGAGTTGGAACCGACGGCATGGGGTTAGAATATTCAGGGCACAGCCAAATAATTAACCCAAAGGGAGAGATTATTCAGAAATCGAAAATCCAAGGAGAGGAAAACATGAACGCTATTCTTGATTTTGAAATGGTCCAAAATTGGCGAAGTTTTTTCCCCGCCCTTGAGGATCGAGATTCGTTTTTAATATCGCAATAAAACCACACTAAAAATAGGTGCAATTCTGAATTATGCATCTTTTCTTCCAGCACAATAATTCACTCATAATGTGTAATTTAGATTTCATATGGTACAAAATATCATATCGTAAAAATAAAAAGTAATTCGATTTCCTAAATCGTTTTAGATTTTTGTATATATTTGCCAAAATGAATTTTCAAATGGCAAAAAAAGTATCCATTTCCGATATAGCAGAATGTCTGGGTGTTTCGAAAACACTTGTATCATTAGTAATTAATGGCAAGGCGGAACAGTACGGAATAAATGCACAAACAAAAAAACGAGTTTTAGATAAAGTTGAGGAGCTCAACTATCGACCCAATCTGTTAGCGCAGGGTTTTAGAACAGGAAAAACAAACACAATTGGGGTTATTGTCTCCGATATAGCCAACCGTTTTTACTCACGCATTGCTCGTAAAATTGAAGATTTAGCTTGGAAAAACGGATATAGCGTCGTTATTTGCTCCACCGATGAAAATGTTGACAAAGAACTTCAACAAATAAAACTACTTCAGGAACGAAAAGTTGACGGCTTAATTATCTCATCATCGCAATTGGATGCCGAATTTTTCAATACCCTTAACGATGCACATTTCCCACATGTTTTAATTGACCGTCGGTTTGAAAATATGACCTCATCCTCGGTGGTTATCGATAATCAAAGTGGAGCACAAATGGCTGTTAATCATTTAATTAGTCAAGGATACCGAAAGATAGGCATGATCTCCATAACGCCGCAACATATCTCATCAATTCGGGAAAGAGTTCATGGTTTTTACCAAGCCATGGAATTGGCAGAACTAGAGGTTAACCCACTGTGGAACATCGATGTACCCTTTGATAATATGGAAAATGAGATAAGGAATAGTCTGCAACAACTACATAGTCAACATAATTTGCCCGAAGCATTTTTCACACTTAACAACAACTTAACATCCACCTGTTTGATGCAACTTCGCGAGTTATCGGTAAAAATCCCCTCCGACGTTGCCTTAATCGGATTTGACGATGTGTTATATTTTGATTTCACAAACCCCTCTATCACAGCGATTGAGCAACCAGTCGATTTAATTAGCGAGCAGGCTTTTAATCTACTGTTGAAGCAAATTAAAAAAAACGATGTAACAAAAGAGGAACGTTCCATTTGTTTGCCAATAAGTATAAATATCAGAGAATCAACCATTAAACGATAAGTAATCATGAAAAACAAAACTTTTCCAATTTTTCTAGCCTTTTTAGCCATGGGATTCGGCGATGCCGTAGGTCCTTTTGTTGGGTTAGCCAAAGAGCAGTTCGCTCTTAGTAATTTCGAAGCACAGTTGATCCCTTTTATGGGTTTTATAATGTTTGGGCTTTTATCGGTTCCCATGGGCATATTCCAAGATCGTAAAGGCAAGAAAAATGTTCTTATGATTGGACTGTTCATTGCCCTGATCGGATTGACACTTCCTCTTTTCGGGTTGAGCAGTTATGCACTTTTCCTACTCACCATTTTGTTGCTGGGCGCCGGTGCAGCAATCCTCCAGGTGGCGGGAAACCCAATTATGCGCGATGTATCAGGACCGAGAAAATTTGCACGTAATTTAAGTTTTGGTCAATTTATTAAAGCCATAGGATCGCTTTCAGGCTCGCTTATTCCTTTTGCAGCTGCTAAATGGTTTGGTGCTGATTGGAAAGTCCTATTTCCAATCTATGTAAGTGCACTTTTAATTACCATTATCATAATTGGATTTACAAAAATTCAAGAAGAAAAACTAGAACGTCAACCGGCAAGTTTAAGGAGTTGTGTATCATTACTTAACAATAAGTTAATTCTTGCAATGGTTCTGGGTATTTTTCTATATGTTGGGATTGAAATTTGTATAAGTTCAGGTGTTCCCATTTTATTAAGCAGTCGATATGGCATTGATCTTAAAACATGGGGAATTTTGGGAAACACATTTTTCTTTCTTGCCATTCTATCGGGTCGATTCCTTGGTTCTATTGTTTTAAATTGGATGAAACCATCCCTGTTTTTCAAATTGACAACTATCCTCTCAATCCTTGGAATTAGTTTAATATTTATTGATAATCAAACTATTACATTAATTGGGATTTTTATTACCGGACTTGGATTTGCAAATATATTCCCTTTAATATTCTCCATTACCGTGGATTCAATGCCCGAACGATCGAACGAAATATCAGGATTAATGGTCACAGCAATTGCAGGTGGAGCATTTATTCCGCCCATAATGGGCTTTTTGGCAGATAGTTACTCAGTTGTGATTGGTTTTATTGTACCACTAATTGGGCTACTATACCTCACCTATCTTGCCTTTGCAGGAAACAAAAAAGCAGTACACTAACACCAATAAAGTTATTAACACAAGAATTAAAAGATATGGAATCCCCCATTATAATGACGCTGGATGCAGGCGGAACAAATTTTGTTTTCAACGCCATTCAGAATGCAAATGAAATTTTAGAACCCATTAATTTTCAATCCAATGCTCATGATCTTGATCTTTGTCTAAAAACAATTATTCAGGGTTTTGACACAATTTCAAAACAGTTACCACAAAAGCCTGTTGCCATAAGTTTTGCTTTTCCCGGTCCAGCGGATTATAAAAACGGTATCATTGGAGATTTGGGAAATCTGCCTGCTTTTAGAGGCGGTGTGGCTTTGGGTGCAATGCTTGAGGAGTATTTTCAAATTCCGGTTTTCATCAACAACGATGGAGATTTATTTGCCTATGGTGAATCTAAATTTGGGATGCTTCCCGAAATCAATAATCGATTGAAAACCAAGGGAAGTTCAAAGCAATTCAACAACCTATTTGGAGTAACGCTGGGTACCGGTTTTGGTGGTGGATTGGTAAACAATGGCAAACTATATTTGGGCGATAATGGTGCCGGTGCTGAAGTTTGGCTAATGCGTAATCCTCTGAATAATAACAGTTTTGTTGAGGAAAACATTAGTGTACGCGCGATCGTAAGGGAGTATCAAGTTGCATCAAATAGCAATGGAGCGGATATAACGCCATTTCAGATTTTCAACATCGGACTGGGCAAACTTGCCGGCAATAAAGATGCTGCTCTTTTGTCGTTTAAGAAATTTGGACACGCCTTGGGTCAAGTTCTTGCCGAAATAGTTACCATAACCGATTCCCCAATTGTGATTGGTGGAGGGTTGTCGGATGCATATACCCTCTTCGCCCCCGAAATGCTACTGCAATTGAATGGAAAGATTAGCGATTTGAATGGAAATGCCATAAACCGTCTTGAATTACAGGTTTTTGATGCCGACAACGATCGATCATTTGAAACATTTGTGCAAGGAGAGTTGACACAGGTAAAAATACCATTCTCCTTGAAAACAGTAAACTACGACCCTCTTAAAAGTATATGCGTTGGCAAAACTCGACTGGGCACAAGTAAAGCAATAGCGTTGGGTGCATATGCGTACGCTATGGATAAACTTAAATTAAATTGTTGATTA
>JAQVXQ010000001.1:82873-90259 GCA_028709085.1 Salinivirgaceae bacterium
GAAAACAGTAAACTACGACCCTCTTAAAAGTATATGCGTTGGCAAAACTCGACTGGGCACAAGTAAAGCAATAGCGTTGGGTGCATATGCGTACGCTATGGATAAACTTAAATTAAATTGTTGATTAGTAAACATATAAAAACAATGTTAAACTTTTAGTTATTAATATTTTATAAGTGGCCTTATTTTGTATGGCAAAAGCCTAATATAGGAATAAATCTGTTGTTTTACTATTTTACATTTAGGATGAAAATATTTTAAGTATTTATAAAAGAACAGGAGTTTTTTTTAATCAATGGTACACTTATAAACTAAAAATGATATTTTTAAAAGCAATACCATGAAGCAAATTATTTTTCTTTCTGTGCTCTACTCCTTACTAGCGGGTTGTAGCAACGAAAAACCCATGAGTGATAGATACGAATTAAACAATTACTGGCAATTTTGCCAAGTTGGAACGGAGGCGTGGTATCCGGCAAAGATTCCAGGCACAGTTCATACGGATTTGCTTACGAATGATCTCATTGACAATCCGTTTGTTGGAACTAATGAACTCAAATTACAATGGATTGGACAACAGGATTGGAAATACAAAACTACGTTTAATGTCGATTCGTTGCTTTTCTTACAATCGAATATTCAACTTTGGTTTGAAGGCCTTGACACTTATGCCGAAATAACCCTAAATGGAGCACATTTGGCAAGCACAAACAATATGTTCCGTAGTTGGGAGTTCAATGTCAAATCGGCTCTTAAAATAGGCGAAAACAATCTGGAAATTCTTTTCCGTTCAGCAGAAAACCAATCAAAACAAGATTCAATAAACAATGAATATATACTGCCCGGGGAGCATCGAGTTTATAGTAGAAAAGCGGGTTATCATTTTGGTTGGGATTGGGGACCACGATTTATTACCTGCGGAATATGGAAATCGGTTTATCTAAAAAGCTGGAATAGCCATAATGTAAACGATATTCATTTAACCACAAAAGCAATTACGGACGAACGTGCTGATATTGAATCGTTTATTGAAATTGATTCGAAAATAGAAGAGTCGTGCATAATAAACATATCTGATTCTAAATCAAGAGTTTTATTGAAATCAACGGAAGTGCAACTTGAAAGTAAAATAAATCGGATTTCAGTTCCATTTACCATCGAGAATCCACAATTATGGTGGTGTAACGGATTGGGCGAACCTTACTTATACGATCTTGATATTGAGATCGTTACCAAATCGGGCGAAAAATATTCAAAATCCATCAATTATGGAATTCGAACTATTGAGGTAGTTACTTTAAATGATTCAATAGGTCAGAGTATGTATCTGAAATTGAATGGAGTACCTGTTTTTATGAAAGGTGCGAACTATATCCCCCAACATAGTTTTGTAACGTCTGTGCAGAAAAAAGAATACGAAAACATCATAAATTTAGCGGTTGAGTCAAATATGAACATGTTGCGTGTCTGGGGAGGTGGAATTTATGAGGATGATCACTTTTATGATTTGTGCGATATACATGGAATTTTAGTTTGGCAGGATTTTATGTTTGCCTGTGCTATGTATCCTGGCGATCGTGCTTTTTTAGATAATGTGGAAATTGAAGCCACACAGCAAATAAAACGACTGCGCAACCATGCTAGTTTAGCCCTTTGGTGTGGCAATAACGAAATTGACGAAGGGTGGCATAACTGGGGTTGGCAAAAGCAGCACAAAATTTCGAAATCAGATTCAACCGCCATTTGGCAAGGATATCAACAACTTTTTCAACAACTATTGCCAAATCTTGTATCTAAATACGATTCGGGTCGGTTTTATGCCTCCACTTCTCCCATGCATGGTTGGGGTCGAAAGGAGAGTTTATTTGCCGGAAGTGCCCACTATTGGGGTGTTTGGTGGGGAATGGAGCCTTTTACAACCTATCTCGATAAAGTACCTCGATTTATGAGTGAATTTGGATTTCAAGCAATGCCTGCAAAAGCAACCATCCGCGAAATGCAACCAGAATCAGCAAACACGCTCTTCTCACCTACGTTGCAATCGCATCAAAAGCACAAAATAGGCTACCAAACTATTTTAACATATTTGGAAAGAGAACAACTCATTCCTCAGAGTGTTGATGACTTTATTTATATGAGCCAACTCATTCAGGCCGAGGGAATTGGAATTGGAATTGAGGCGCATCGTCGTGCAAAACCACAATGTATGGGAACGCTCTATTGGCAATTAAACGATTGTTGGCCCGTAACCAGCTGGTCGGGAACCGATTTTTACAATAACCGTAAAATGCTGCAATTTAAGGTGAAGGAACTCTATAAGAACATCGCTGTTTCGATGTTAAACCACAACGATCACATTGAATTATACCTTATTTCTGATCAATTGGAACCTATCGATGGCATTCTGAAAATGGTTGCCATCGAATTTAATGGAAAGGAAACGAACTTATTACAGATGAATATCAACCTTGAAGCCAATCAATCAAAAAAGTGCTACTCCATCGAAACCGACAAACTCTTGTCGAAATATGATCCTAAAGAGACCCTATTTGAGACTCGTTTTATAACCAAAAGTGGCGAAACGTTTGTAAATCAGAAGTTTTTTGCGCCGTTGGGTTCATTAAATCTTCCAAAATGCACTATCCAATCCAAAATAGATACTGTAAATGGTGGTTATTCAATTAAACTAAAATCGGATTCCATGGCTACATATGTGCATGTTTCATTGGGCGAAAACCATGCGCAATTTAGCGACAATCATTTTTTTCTTATGCCCAACAAGGAGCGAGAAATATTTTGTACAACTCCCCTTGCCCAAGATTCAATGAAAATTGATATAACCTGCTTAAACAACCTAATCATTGTTAAATAGAGTATTATGAAAATCTTAGCCAAGTTTACGTTCAAAGTAATAATTGCGTCCATCATTTTCACAGCGTGCCAATTGGAAAAAGCGATTCAAGAACCGGCAACTTACGTAAATCCATTTATTGGAACCGACGCACATGGTCATACCTACCCCGGAGCAAGTTTGCCTTTCGGAATGGTTCAACTAAGTCCTCAATCACGATTAAGTGGCTGGGACGGATGTTCAGGATACCATTACACCGATTCGGTAATCTATGGATTTGCGCACACCGCATTAAATGGCACGGGCGTTGGCGACTATGGCGATATTTTAGTGATGCCCGTTGTCAGCGAACCTGTTTTTTTGAATCAGGATTATGCTTCGTCGTTTCGAAAAACCGAAGAAAAGGCTCAAGCCGGATATTATAAAGTTAAACTTGATAAATGGAATGTATTGGCCGAACATACCGCCACAACGCGCGTTGGATATCATCGCTATACATTTCCTAAAAGCGATAAAGCCGGAATTGTGGTCGATTTACAACATCGTGACAAAGTGACCGACTCGTGGATTGAAATTGTTAGCGAGACAGAAATTCGAGGGATGCGACGATCGACAAACTGGGCAAAAGATATGGTTTGGTATTTTCATATGGAGTTTTCAAAACCATTCGATACTGTTCTATTGGCCATTGACGACTCCATAAATCAAGACGTACAGAAAATCCATGGAACAAATACCAAAGCATTTGTAAAATTCAAGACATCTGATAATGAGTCAATTGAAGTAAAAGTCTCGTTATCAGCCGTTGATTCCGATGGAGCTTTAAAAAATATGAAAGAAGAACTTCCTGCATGGAATTTTGACGATACAAGAACCGCTGCATTTCAAATTTGGAATACCGAATTAAGTAAAATCATAGTAAGTGGAGGAACTGAAGGTCAAAATATTGCATTTTACACTGCCCTTTATCACTCCTTTTTACAACCCAACACATTTATGGATGTCGATAATCGGTATCGAGGAATTGACAAAAAAGTGCATACCGCATCCGATTTTACAAACTACACCGTCTTTTCGCTTTGGGACACCTTCCGAACATGGCATCCCATGATGACCATTCTGGATCAAAAACGTAGCACCGATTTTATTCGCACCATGCTCAATATGTACCAAAAAGGGGGACTTTTACCCGTTTGGGAACTTGCTGCCAATGAAACCTCGTGCATGATTGGGAATCATGCTATTTCGGTCATTGCCGACGCATATTCAAAAGGAATTCAAGGGTTTGACACTGAATTGGCTTTGGAAGCCATGATTTTCAGTGCTCAGCAAGATCACCATGGATTAAAAGCATACCGTACTCATGGTTATATTCCTGGTGACAAAGAGCACGAATCAATTTCAAAAACACTGGAATACGCTTACAATGATTGGTGTATTGCAGCGATGGCAAAAGAGATGGGGAAACCCGACATTTACAACGAGTTTATTCGGCGAGCGCAATATTATAAGAACATTTTAGATTCTGAAACTGGTTTTATGCGTCCAAAACTCAACGGAAACTGGCTATCGCCCTTCGATCCAACCACGGTTGACTGGCATTTTACCGAAGCCAATTCGTGGCAATACAGTTTTTATGTACCGCAAGACATAACCGGATTTTACACTCAACTTGGAGGTAAACCGCAATTAATTAGTCAATTAGACAAGCTGTTCAGTGTCGAGAACAAGGTTTCGGGACGTGATATGAAAGATATTACCGGATTAATTGGTCAATATGCCCATGGAAACGAGCCGAGTCACCATATGGCATATTTATACAACTATGTAAATCAACCCTGGAAAACACAAAATTTGGTTCGTAAAATTATGGACGAATTCTATACTCCAACACCATCGGGTTCCATTGGAAATGAAGATTGTGGACAGATGTCAGCGTGGTTAGTCATGAGTGCCATGGGATTTTATCCTGTCACCCCGGGATTGCCGCAATATGCCATTGGAACACCGTGGTTTCCAAAAATGGAAATCCGATTGGAAAATGGAAAGACATTCACGATTACCGCAAACAATGTATCGGCAACCAATAAATATATTCAATCCGCTTCGCTGAATGGAAAACCGTATTTAAACTCGTTTTTAGATCATTCGAATATTAAGAATGGAGGAACGCTCCATTTTGTGATGAGCAATGTTCCGAATGAAAAATGGGGCTCTTTGGATGCGAATATTCCAAAAACGTATATTTCGGAGGAGTTAATACTTCCAGTTCCGGTAATTGTTTCGGACGAACGTCGAATTCGTAAAGAGATGGAGATATCAATCCAAAAAATAGACCCCGAATCGGATATTTATTATACCACCAACGGCTCTACTCCTACTATTGATTCGGAAAAATACGAGAACCCTTTTGTTTTGAAAAACACAACGACAGTGAAAGCGGTGGCGTACAAAATGAGTTTGGGATATAGTTTTGTTACGGAAGCCGATTTTGTAAAGATCGATTTGAATAAGAAAATTGAGATCAAATCCGAATATAGTCTAAGCTATCATGCAGGAGGCGCAGAGGCGCTTATTGATGGAATAAGAGGCTCGGAAAACTGGCGTTTAGGCGGATGGCAAGGTTATCAAGCACAAGATTTTGAATGCGTTATTGACCTTGGAAGCATAAAACCAATAAAAAATATCAACGCTGGTTTTGTACAAGATATCCGTTCATGGATATGGATGCCAACAGAGGTAACGTTCTTTGGTTCAACGGATGGAAAATCCTATTCAAAACTTCTACGCGTTAAAAACAATGTTAAAGCTGACAATTACGATATCCAAAGTCAAAACTTGGGTGGCAAGGTAAACGCTAAAGTTCGATACATTAAAACGGTGGCGACCAATTTTGGAACCATTCCTGATTGGCATTTGGGAGCCGGCGGCGAAGCTTTTATTTTTATAGACGAAATTGAAATTGAGTAACTTATAAAATATTGATTCTATCAATATTCCCAACGGTGTCGCCTAGAGCGACGCCGTTGGTTGTTTGAACTTTGGAAAAGGTTGGAGATCGCTAATGCTATCATTAGCGAAGAATTTTAATAGATTTACCAAACAACAATACTTATTAACATGTAAAAACGGTCAGAGCATTAATGTTCTGACCGTTTTTACAATTTATGTTTACTTCTACTTCATTGGGGCAACCACCAGACTCGCCCGACTAATACTGTGCGCCACAAAAAATCCAATGGCTCCATTCGAAATATTGCCTCGTACATTTCCTGGTGTTGAGTTAAACAACGGAGTTTGAGTTCCTGTAGCAGAATTTGCTTGCGATAAAAACGTAAAAAACTCCTCTGTTATGCTCGATACTTCTAGCATAACGGTATCGCCAACCTCCAACTTTTCTGATTGGTTGTTTTGGTCCAAAAAAACGACATCAATTCCACCAGTGTTGTTTCCATTAAAAATCGCATCATCGGTTATGCCCCATTCTCCAAGTGAATCTGTAATTAAAACCCCATTTTTCTTTCCACGAATTAAATAGAAATCTTTACTAATGCTATCTTGTGCCCATAAACGAATGCTCATTTGTTCAAATTGAGGCCAATTCCGCAATCGAATTGAATCTATTACATTAACAGAATTTAATTTGGATTTTGCTTTATATATTTCCATGATTCCATCGTCGTCAATATCCACATTTTCAATGGTTAACGTATATTCATTATTTGGTACGCCATAAAAATCCACAGGCGTTTCGTAGCGACCGGGAAGCGTATCGCTTTCCAATAATTCAATAACATTTGAATTCCACGAAATAGAGACCAACGCACCAGAAACACCCTGTGGTGCTTCCGGATTATAGTAATCCATGGAACGCGTTATCATAATGGAATGCGCCATTGTGTCGGTCGTTAGTTCTCCATAAACAACAAGTCGGTCGTATGTTGAGTCAAGTTTAATATCTATATCTTCCGTACAACTAACAGCAATAATAATTGCAAATATAGCTACTGCGCTCTTTGTCAGTGTTTTATTTATTACGAATTTTAACATGGTCATCTAAAATTTAATATTATAAGATATGGACGGTATTATAGGAAACAGGTAGGTCATCACTGCTTTCATGGCTCCGGGGCGATCATCATCTTCCACAAAATTGATAGCCCAAGGATTTTTACGATTATAGACGTTGTAAACACTAAAATTAAGATCTCCGTCCCATTTTCGTCCCGGCTTCTCTTTATTTTTAAGTGTGAAAGAAAAATCCAATCGATGATACGCTGGCAAACGATATTGGTTGCGTCCGGTGTAAATGGGTATTGATTCGCCAGCAATGACTGCTCGACCAGACGGAAATGTTGCCGGATTTCCACTTGAATAGACCCAGTTTGCTGCAAAGGTTATACGTTTATTCATACGTGTCCGAACAATTTATAATCCAGGAGGGTTTTGTTTGCGTATAGACTGATAATCAATCATATATCTATTAGAAATCTATTAAAAGTTGTTCAAAATCTTTTTCATTTCTCTGAAAGTTA
>JAQVXQ010000168.1 GCA_028709085.1 Salinivirgaceae bacterium
ACAAAATTTAGGTAGAATACCATAAGTAGCACATAAATTATTAAGTCGCAATTATGAATTAACGTTTACATGATTGAGTGAAATAAATTATTTCGTTTTGAAATTTTCAATATAGAAATTTAAGTAACATTTAGCGAAGCAATGAATACCACAACCATTAATAGCACATCAATGACCTTGAAAAAAGGAGACGCTGCTGTTCCGGGAGCCATTGTTTACGAAGATTTAATGGCTAGTTTCACTCCAACCGAACCGATGGAGTTTTCCGGTCTCTATACACTGAACGTTTCAACCGAAGCAGCAAGTGCAACTGGAAAAGCGCTTGAAAAGGCCTTTAAAAGTAGTTTTACCGTTAGTGACAACTTAGATGTTACAGCACCAACAATTATTTCTACCGATCCCACAAATGACGCAATTAATGTTGTAAGGAATAAGATTGTTTCTGTTATTTTTAGCGAAGAGATGGATCCAACAACGATTAATTCTACAACATTGATGGTGAAACAAGCTGCGAATGTAGTAGTAGGAACCGTTTCCTATTCAGGTACAACCGCAAAATTTGTAACATCAACTATCTTGTTGGCTCAAACTCCTTACTCAATCACGATTACTACCGGGGCAAAAGATCTAGCCGGGAATGCGTTGGTAACCAACACTGTAGTTGATTTCACAACCACGGGTTCCATTAGTGGTTTAGCCGTTGTTGACCTTGGCTCATCTGAAAATTATGTAATCCTTGCAAAAACCGCTATCAACAACAATCCTACTTCTGCAATTAAAGGAGACTTGGGATTAAGTCCTGCCGCTACATCGTATATAACCGGATTGTCGTTAACCGATTTTACGGGTTATGCCACATCGGCTCAAGTTACCGGGAAAGTGTTTGCTGCTGATATGGCATCGCCAACATCAACCAATCTTACTTCGGCGGTTGAAAATATGATTACAGCATACAACGATGCTGCCGGACGTTCTATTCCCGATTTTCTTGAACTTGGAACGGGAAATATAGGCGGAAAAACATTAGTTGCCGGTCTGTATAAATGGAACAGCACCGTTACAATACCCGCCGATATAACCATTTCAGGCTCGGCCGATGATGTTTGGATTTTTCAAATCTCAGGCGATTTAAGCATGGCGGCGTCTAAAAGTGTAATTTTAGAAGGGGGAGCAAAAGCATCCAATATTTTCTGGCAAGTAGCCGGCGAGGCAACCTTTGGAGCAACGTCCCATTTTGAAGGTGTAATTTTGTCAATGACAAGGATTACGTTTCAAACCGGAGCCACGTTTAATGGAAGAGCGTTAGCCCAAACAGCGGTAATTTTGGACGGAAATAAAATTGACGAACCAAAATAATTGTTGTAATTACTGCCCTACCATGGGTTTGGAGGAGGTGTTCTTATCGGGGACATCTCCTTCTTTTTATGAAACAGGGATATAATTCTTTCCTCACCCTTCAATCCCCTAGTGGGGAAGTTCAAAGTACCATAACCTGAGTGAATTTCTGTAGAGACGTTATTTTACGTCTCTTTTTTTTTGCGAATCTTTGCGTCTTTGAAAGAAAATTCCTGTAGTAGTGCAATCCTTTTTGTGTTATAAAAACAAGAAGGTTCCGCAGATCAAATAATGACATTGTGGCTTAGAAAAAAAAATCGCGGTAGCAATTCTGCTACCGCGATTTGTGGTTATTCCTGTTGAGGAGGAATCTGTGATTGCGTATGGGTTGCAAAATCGCGTAATGATTTTAGCATGTTTCCAATGTGCAGAATCATACTTTTAGTTTCCTGTAAGATAGTAAGATAGAGCACACTATTGCGTGTATTGACATCGCCTGATTTAATGCGTTTAATTTGACTACGACGCGAATTATTGATCAGTTCCAGAATTTCACTAATTCGGGTAACAATCATTTTGGTTTTATAGTGGTCGTTTTCATTAATAAGATGTAGTGCAAGGTTGAAGAATTCTGACATTTTTTCCGACAGGTCGATAAGTTCAGCTCGTTGCTCCTCTGTAACAGGCTTGTGATTGTTGTTAACATGGTCAAAAACCGGTTGTGACATAAAATGGAGAGCGTGTGCCGCTTCTCGCATATAGTCCAGAACCTGAACGTAGTATTGTCCACTCTCGATGGAGACTTCATTTAATTTGCGGATAACGATGTACATATCATTTTTAAGGGTTTTGATATGCTGGTTAAAATCTTCGGTGTCTTGATTAATATTCTTCAGCGATTTCCGATCCTCTTCAATTAATCCGTTAACAGTTACAAAAAATATTTTTGAAATTTGGATCAGTGCTTTTTTCACGAAATCGTTGCTGTTTTCAACCCAATGGGTAGTTGTGTCGTGCATCTCTTTTCGATAAGAGTTTGTTTCGTCCACAAGATCCTGATCTTTATTTTTTTTGCGTTTGTGCGAATTATAAACGGATAGGGCAACCAGAAAAAGTACAATAAAAAGTCCGACTGGTTTGGTAAGATATATGAATCCACCAATAATAAATGCCAATGTAAATGCGGCTAAAGCGGTGATAAACCAACCACTAACAACGGCAAATACTCCGGTTATTCTATACACGGCACTGTCGCGTCCCCACGCTCTGTCGGCCAAGGAAGCTCCCATGGTAACCATAAAAGAGACATAGGTAGTTGATAGGGGCAGTTTTAACGATGTTCCTATGGCAATTAGCGCACTGGCTACGGTTAAACTAACGGCGGCTCTTACCATGTCGAAGGCGGGTTTTTCGGCCTCCTCAATCTCACTCTCCTCGGATTCAGTGGATACAAATCGGCTTTCAATCCAGTCTTGAACTTTTACGGGAATAATTCTTTCCAGATTATTGCTGATATTTACGGACGTTCTAACCAATAATCAACTAAAGCTGGTTGAACCAAATCGCTCTGCTCCTTCATCTTGCCGACTTAAATCAATGGAAGTTGCAATAACAGCTTTTGCTTTTTTCGATGTCCATAGGGTCACAACCATGATGCCTCCTGCTAAAAGAAGCATCCACGTTGGGGTTTGTGCGGCTTCGCGTAAAATTCCCATATTGAATTCTGTATCTGGCAATCCCGATGCCGTGAAGTGTAGAAACGAGTCGTAACCAGCTATGGGAACTCCAATAAAGTTTACCAAGTCGTTTCCTGCAAACGCCATGGCCAAAGCAAAGGTCCCAATAAGAACTACAATTTTTGTGGGATCAATTTTAAATAGAAGGTATAAAATTTGGAAAAATACGGTCCAGCCTATGAATGAGTATAATAGCACTGTTGAAGTGTGATCTTTAATGTATGTGTAGGTTTCAGGGGATATAAATGATGCTCCTTTTAATCCTTTAAGAATTATGAAGTAGGTGATGGCTGTTACGGCTAATCCTCCAAAAAAACCTCCAAAATATTTCAAGTTACGTTTGTATTGGTACGAAAAGAGCAGACGGGATAGAAACATAATTATAGTTCCCACAGTAAAAGCAATGGCTACCGATAAAAGTATTCCGGCAATAATTCCCAGAGCTTTGTTTGTGTTAATAAAATCCCCAACGGTTGCTTCTAATTCTGGATTTCGGTATAAAATTACCATGGCAACTACCACCGCAGACCCTAACAGTTCAAATATAATTGAAACGGTGGTTGATGTTGGGAATCCTAGTGAGTTAAATAGATCCAACAGTAGTATGTTTGTTAGCATTACGGTTACAAAAACAACCATAATATCGGCAAAAACAAACATCTCGGGTTTGAAAATTCCTGAACGGGCAATTTCCATCATCCCACTTGAAAAGGTGGCGCCTATAAAGATTCCTAAACTTGCAACAACCATTATTATCCAACCTTTGGCTACCCGAGCACCAATGGCTGAATTTAGAAAGTTTACAGCATCGTTTGATACACCAACAATAAGGTTTGATATGGTTAAAACAAACAAGACTACAATTATGGTTATATAATATGGATCCATTGTTTCTTAGTTTATAGTATTGAATTTTTATTACGATACAAAGAAATTAAATTTAACGCAAATATGTGTGTTTTTGAGATAAGATTCCCAATTTTAAGTTGAAAACAATCTTTCTTTATTAACAAAGAAGGGGTTATTTTAAATAATATTAGTTGGTGTATGGTTTTACGGTCGATAAAAAAAGCATAGAATGGTATCATAAAACATCCATCAAAACTTTATGTTATAATGGATGCTTTTTACTGCGAATATTGAGGAACAAACAAACTCGACCTTTTTTATTTCTGTGCGTGTGTCATAAAATCGCGCAACGATTTCAACATGTTTCCCAAATGGAGAATCATACTTTTCGATTCTTGTAATATTATCAGATATAAAATACTGTTTCGCGTATTTACATCTCCAGATTTTATCCGTTTTATTTGAGCTCTGCGCGATTTGTTAATCTGCTCGATAATTTCGCTAATAATCGATGTAACTTCTTTTGTTTTAAATTGGTTGTTCTCAACAATTAAATGGAGTGCTAGATTAAAGAATTCCGACATCTTTTCCGATATCTCTATTAATTCGAGACGTTGTTGCTCTTTTATGGGTTTGTGATTATTGTTGACGTGTTCAAGAATAGGTTCTGTAATTGAGCGGATTGAGTGTGCTGCTTCTCTCATGTAGTCAAGAATTTGAACATAATATTGACTGCTTTCTTCTGAAACTTTATTCAAATTTCGAATTACTTTGAACATATCGTTTTTCAGTTTTTTGCTATGTTCATTGAAATCGTAAGCATCTTGTGTTATGCTTTTTAGTGCTTTTCTGTCCTCTTCAATTAATCCATTTATGGTCACAAAATAGATTTTTGAAATTTGAATAAGGTTGGACTTTACCGATTCATTGCTGTTATCGACCCAATGTCGAATGGCTCCAATATGATGTTGTTTCTCTATGGCGAGTTCTATTTTTTGTTCATCGTCGTTCTTTTTGGTACGTTTAAATGATTTGTAAACAGAAATAGCAACGAGACCCAGCATTATAAACAGACCGTAAGGTTTGGTTAGATATACAAAACCACCAATTAAAAATGCCATTGTAAATGCAGCAAGTGCAGTAACAAACCAACCACTAATTACTGCAAAAACACCAGTAATTCTGTAAACTGCACTATCTCGTCCCCATGCTCTGTCGGCAAGTGAAGCTCCCATAGCTACCATAAAAGTAACGTAGGTTGTTGATAGGGGGAGCTTTAAGGATGTTCCCATGGCAATTAGAGTACTGGCAACGGTCAAGTTCACAGCCGCTCTAATCATGTCAAATGCGGGTTTCTCGCCTTCTGGCACATCGAGTTCTTCCTCAACGTACGGTTTAAAACGACTTTCAATCCATTTTGCTACAAAATTTGGGGTTATTTTGTCAAAAAACGAGTTTATATTCATGGTGCTGCGTACGAGCATTCTGCTAAAGGCTGTTGACGAAAAACGCTCTATTCCTTCATCTTGACGGCTTAAATTTACCGATGTAGCTAAAACTGCCTTTGCTTTTTTTGATGTCCATAGCGTTACAACCATAATTCCTCCAGCAATTAATAGCATCCAAGTAGGTGTTTTTACTGCTTGATGAAGGATCTCCATGGTATAATCAGTATCGGCTACGCCAGATTGTGAGAAGTGAACAAAGGCATCTAAACCAGCTATAGGAACACCAATGAAGTTTACAAGGTCGTTTCCGGCAAACGCCATTGCCAAAGAGAAGGTTCCCACAAGAACAATAATTTTTGTTGAATCTATTTTAAAAAAGAAATTAAGTAATTGCAGTAGAATAGTCCATCCAAGTAAAGACCAAAGAAGAATTGTTTTGGAATTGTTTTTTATGTAATCCATCTGTTCGCTCGATATAAATGATGCTCCATCAATGCCTTTTATTAACATAAAATAGGTTATTGCTGTGATTGCTAATCCTCCAAAGATTCCCCCAAAATACTTCAAGTTTTTCTTAAATCGAAATGAGAAAAGCAATCTTGAGATATACATAATTATTGTACCTACCGAGAAAGCAATAACAACTGATATAAGGATTCCGGAAATTATCCCCAACGCTTTGTTAGTATTAATAAAATCGCCTAATGTGGATTGTGTTTCTGGGTTTTGCCATATTACAATTAATGCCACAACAATTGCTGCACCAAGAAGTTCGAAAACAATTGAAACCGTGGTGGATGTTGGTAATCCTAGAGAATTAAACAGATCGAGCAGCAGTATATCGGCGAGCATTACGGCAACAAATATTACCATAATGTCGGCAAAAACGTACATTTCGGGGTTAAATATTCCTTTTCGAGCAACTTCCATCATTCCACTTGAAAAAGTTGCTCCAATAAATACTCCTAGACTGGCAATGACCATAATAACCCAACCTCGGGCAACTTTTGCTCCAATGGCTGAGTTTAAAAAGTTAACAGCATCATTGGCCACACCAACAACCAAGTCGGAAATGGCTAAAATAAATAAAACGGCAACAACTATTATATAATACGTATCCATAATTTTCGTAGTTTTATAAATGTTTTATGTTACAAAAGAATCAATTTAATTTCTATTCTAGGTTAAGTTAAGGTTAAATCTGCTTTACGTTTGTTTCATGTGGGATATAAACCTCTAAATTTGCCATTATTCTTTAAATCCTACTTAAATTTCTATATTGAAAATTTCAAAACGAAATAATTTATTTCACTCAATCATGTAAACGTTAATTCATAATTGCGACTTAATAATTTATGTGCTACTTATGGTATTCTACCTAATTTTTGTT
>JAQVXQ010000169.1 GCA_028709085.1 Salinivirgaceae bacterium
TGATGCCTATATAGTAGCAACAATATATAAATCCCGACAATACGATTTATGGATTTGAGTACCCATTTATTGTAGCTCCGCTGATAATGAAATCGGTTAATCTGGAAAAAACACCCTCTTTCCGTGGGCGATTAATAGGAATCAAAGGACAATATCTGCTATTTGACGATGGATTTGCGTTAAATATTCGGAAACATGCCGGATATCTAGTTGAATTCCATATTTTTGAGCCTCAAAACAAAACAGCAACCCTTTTTTAACTTTATGGAACTATATTCAGGTCTTGTAATTCGTTCGACCGGAGGTCAAAACAGTGTGAAATTGGACAATACCGATAGAGTAATAGAGTGTTCTATTCGCGGCAAAATCCGATTGAAAGGAATTCGCTCCACCAATCCTATTGTTGTTGGCGATCACGTAAAAGTCCAAATTGAAGAGAATGCGGAACAAGGCGTTATTGTTTCCATCGATGAACGACGAAACTATATTATCCGACGCTCTATAAACCTGAGCAAAGAGAGTCACATTTTGGCATCGAATATCGATCAGGTATTTCTTGTGGCAACCATCTCAGAACCAACCACGACGCTTATGTTTATCGATCGTGTATTGATAACTGCCGAAGCCTACAGTATTCCTGCGAAAATTATTTTCAACAAAGTTGATTTATGCACTGGTCCACTTTTGGACAAACTTGCTGAATATGTCACCACTTACGAGGAAATTGGATACAAGTGCCTAATTACATCCTCCACAAAAGGAATTGGTATTGAGGAACTTAACGCCGAGATGAGCAATAAAATCAGCATGTTCACCGGGCACTCCGGAGTTGGGAAAAGCAGTTTAATTAATACTATTGAACCTGGATTGACACTAAAAGTTGGTGCCATATCCGATGCACACAGTCAAGGGAAACACACCACAACTTTTGCGTCGATGTTAGAACTAAACAATGGCGGATACGTTGTCGATACTCCAGGTATCAGAGCGTTTGGGTTGCTGGAAATTGACAGAGAGGAACTGTCGCACTATTTTCCTGAGATTTTTGCCAAATCCGACAATTGCAAATTTCACAACTGTAGTCATATCCACGAACCGGGTTGTAAAGTAATTGAAGCCGTTGAGAATGGAGAGATTCCTTTTTCGCGCTACGATAACTACGCCACTATTTATCTCGATAAGGACGACGAAAAGTATAGAACAGATGATTATGCGTAAAACCCACAAACATCATCGCTAACGTCTTGGTTATTTGACATTAACGACTAAAGTTATTTGGTGGATTTTGCAATATAACCCCAACCTGCAGGGCTGGGGCTAGTTAATAAATTTCAATCTCAAAATTTCATCTCAAAATCCTCGATGTGCCCTCACACTTTGCAGATTCGGGATAAAAATGATCTCTTATATATATTCGTCTCCAAATTGCTTTTTAACATCGGTGACAATGTCGCGCAAGCTTTGCTCGTCTTCTTTTTTGCATATTAACAGCGAATTGCCCGATTCGGCAACAATGTATCCGTCGAGACCTTGCATGATAACCAATTTGCCTTCTGGCACATCAACAATGCAATTCTTTGAATCATAGGCTAATATCTTGTCGGACACTCCCACATTACTATCTGAATCCTTGTCGGCTTGTTCGTATAGCGATCCCCATGTTCCCAAATCGGACCAGCCAAAATCAGCGGCTACAACATGAACATTTTGCGCCTTCTCCATTATTCCGTAATCAATGGAAATGTTTTTGCAAACGGCATAGACATTTTCAATGGCACTCTTCTCATTATCCGTATTATAATCGGTACTTATATCACTAAACAGGCTTGAAATATCGGGTAAAAATTGGTTAAAAGCTTTGGAAATGGATTGTAAATTCCACACAAATATTCCGGAGTTCCACAAGAAATCGCCACTATCGAGAAATATCTTTGCCAAATCTAAGTTTGGTTTCTCCGTAAAGGTTTTTACCTTGAAAATTGGTTTTTGATCGCTCTTTTCAAAGGCATATTGAATATAGCCATATCCAGTATCGGGGCGTGTAGGTCGTAATCCAATGGTTACTAAAGACTCTGATGTGCGAGTAAATTCTAGGGCTCGGTTAATAACATCTCGAAACTTGTCTTCGTTTAGAATAATATGATCCGATGGAGCAACTATGATATTTGCATTTGGATTTAAGGTTCGAATTTTCTCATTGGCATAGGCAATACAGGGAGCTGTATTGCGTCGTGCTGGTTCAAGCAATACTTGATTTGCAGAAATAAATGGCAACTGTTCCAACGTAATTTCCTCATAGTTAGAACTGGTTACGATTAAAATATTCTCTTTTGGGCAAAAATGTTCAAAACGTTCAAACGTTTGTTGAATTAGAGTTTTACCTGTTTTTAAAATATCAAGAAATTGCTTTGGTTTATCAGTACGGCTAATGGGCCAAAAGCGACTTCCAATGCCCCCTGCCATGATTATGCAATAATTATCGTTGTTTTTCATGTGTCTATTTTTTTTTAAAACCCATACAGTCTTAAATGTTAATTATATATAAAAAACAGAATTCTGTTCCGTTTTTACGTTATAGTGTTGAATTTAAAAGCTTGCCCGAATTTAATAGCTTATTAAAATGCTTATTCGTTAATACTTTTGGCATCAAATCCAGGTGTTGTATTCGATGACAATCGGATCCTGCAAAACTATACATCTCTTTATCTATCAACTTGTACGCTAATTTTTGCGCTTCGGGTCCATACGCTCCTGTTAAGCTATTGATGTTTAATTGCAACTTAATTCCACGGTCAAACATCTCCTCGAATCGGTTAAAATCATTAACCCAAAATATATAGCGTTCAGCATGCGCTAGCACTGGCCGATATCTTTCGGTTTGCAGTTCGAACAAAATTTCAGAAAGCGACTCTGGCGGATTAAGAAACGATATCTCAACCAAAATGTAGTTGTCGCCAAAAGTGAGCAAGGGTAACTTTTCATCTATTTTCCGCTTAAAATCATAATCGATATAATACTCAGCGGCCGCTTCAATTTCCAGCGGAAAATTGTTTTCCACCAATGCTCTTTTTAATGTGTTAAGTCCTGCTTTTATGGTCGAAGCGTCGTTTTGGTAATAATCGCTCATTACGTGTGGCGTTGTTATTACTTTTCGATACCCCATTTCCACAAATCGACGCATCATTTCCAAACTGCTTTCTATGGAAGGAGATCCGTCGTCGATCCCCGGAATTAAGTGGGAATGGATATCAACCTCCAGCGCGCTAAAGTCGGTTCGTAACGGTTTTTTTGATTTTTTCCAAAACAACATCTCTTCTATCTATGTTGGTATTGAGTTTTATAATATTCTTGATAAACTCCACTAACAATAGCATTCATCCATTCTTCGTTTGCCAAATACCAATCCACGGTTTTCTCAAGTCCTTGTTCAAAATCAACGGATGGTGACCATCCCAGCTCTCGAGTTATTTTACTTGAATCAATGGCATATCGCAAATCGTGCCCAGCACGATCTTTCACAAATGTGATTAATTTCTCGCTCGATTTTGCAGGTCGATTCAGCTTTTTGTCCATAATTGAGCAAAGAAGATAGATAAGATCGATGTTTTTCCACTCGTTCTCACCACCAATGTTATAAGTCTGACCAACAACGCCTTTATGGAAAATAAGTTCGATTGCCAACGCATGGTCCTCCACAAAAAGCCAATCGCGAACATTCTCCCCTTTACCATAAACAGGCACTGGATGTCCTTGTTTAATATTATTAATTGCCAATGGAATTAATTTCTCGGGAAATTGATTTGCTCCATAATTATTGGAACAATTACTTATAACAACAGGCATTCCATACGTGTCGTGGTATGCTCTAACTAAGTGATCGGACGATGCTTTTGAAGCAGAATAGGGACTGTGAGGGTCGTAGGATGTTGTTTCAACAAATTTGCCAGTGGCTCCAAGCGATCCATATACTTCGTCGGTTGAAACATGATAAAAGAGTTTACCTTCGTTGTTTTGTCGCCAACATTCGCGAGCTGCATTAAGTAACACAACCGTTCCTACAATATTGGTAGTTATGAAGGACATTGGGTCTGAAATAGAACGATCGACATGCGACTCAGCCGCCAAATGAATTACTCCATCGAAATTATATTTTTTAAACATTGCTGTTATAAAACTAGAGTCGCAAATGTCGCCTTTTTCAAAAATATAGTTCTCTGCCTTTTCAACATCTTTCAAATTTTCAAGATTTCCGGCATAGGTCAATTTATCGAGATTGACAATACGATAGTTAGGGTGATTTTTTACAAATCGGCGTATTACATGCGAACCAATAAATCCGGCACCTCCGGTAATAAGAATCGTTTTTTCCATGGGATTATTTATTTATATAGTTTCATATTCTTTAATATAACGATATAATAGTGATTATAATGTCGTTTAGTTAAAGTAAAGGATGAACCCCTCTCTCCTCTCAACCTTCGTTAGGGAAAGAATCTTCCTCTGTTCCATTAATGGACACAAGCTGAAACCAATGACAAAACAGTGTTAATTATAACATTGAACTTTAAGACAAAATAATTATTATAGACAAAAATAGGCATACTTTCGACGAATTACCACTATTTATTCGAAAAACAGAGAACAAATAACCTTTATTGCAAATTAAATATCTAGGTAGAGACGATTTACCAACTTTACATGTGAGAAAACGTTTTATTCTCCCCGATTAGCAATTATATCTTATTTTGTTCGTGTCCGTTTCACTTCAAGAACAAAGTCGCCAAACTAAGCTGTGGGTTAATTCAAAATTTATTGGATATAAAAACAAGCTGTCTCTTTTTTAGGGCGTGGATAAAATCGATACGGAAAACATTTATTGTGTTGTTAAGAAAAAACATTTCAAAGGTTTTAACAAAACACGATCAATTATCCAATGTGACGTGTTGAAGAGTCTTTTTGTCCAGCAAGCCCTCTTTTTTCGCTAATTTAATTTCATAATATCGATCAAAATAGGCAGTTGTGATAAGCATATTAATGTATAGTCGAAGACCTTTTCTCAACAAAGCTGCAATAATGCATCAATTAATAAAACAATCCTGATTGTTAGGACTGTTAGAATCAAATTAAAGAAAATAATTCCCTTGAAATAGCGATTAAATTCATCCAAAACTAGGATTATCCTTTGTGCTTTGAAATGGAATAGCTATTTTAGTGGACTTTTATTTTCAAGAAACAGACTTATCCTTTAAACATTCCTGCACACCTAAGCTATTGTATATTACTATGAGTAAAAGATCCATCATAAAAAATCAACCAAAAAAAAATTGGCACATCGCAATTGCAGGAAATATTGGATCCGGGAAAACTACCCTGACCGCCCTTCTGGCAAAACATCTCAGCTTAGAACCCCGTTATGAAGATGTGGAAGACAATCCGTATATCAATGATTTTTACAACGACATGCAACGTTGGTCGTTCAATTTGCAAATCTATTTTTTAAATAAACGGCTAAGTCAAATAATTGACATTCGAGATTGTGGAAAAAGTGTGGTTCAAGATCGTACAATTTATGAAGATGCGCATATTTTTGCCCCAAATCTACACTCCATGGGCTTGATGTCGTCGCGTGATTTTGAAAATTATTTCAATCTCTTTAAACTTATGAGTTCATTGGTACAACCTCCAGATTTGGTTATTTACTTAAGAGGTTCAGTAGCAAAACTTGTAGCTCAAATTCAAAAAAGAGGTCGTGAATACGAAAACTCAATTCGTCTTGATTATTTGCAGGGCTTAAATCAACAATACGAAGAGTGGGTCGCCAATTACAGCGATGGGAAAATGCTAATTGTAAATATAGACGAACATGATTTCCAGAACAATCCCGAAGATTTAAGCTATATTATTGATCGAATTAATGGCGAATTAAATGGCCTGTTTTAAACTGAAATCTTAGACCGTCACATACCGAAGATGAAAATATTGAAACATCAAATCATATCAGAAACGAATAAACAACTTTCTTCAAACATTACTCATAAATTTTAACTATTAACTACGAATTATATACTATATTAACATGGAAAAATTCATCGAAACTGCCGATTTTATTAAAAGTAAAATCAAAAACATGCCCGAAGTAGGGATAATTTTAGGAAGTGGTCTAGGAAATCTAGGCAATAAAATTGAAGCCGAAGTTAAAATACCATACGAGCAAATCCCAAACTTTCCCGTTTCTACAGTTGAAGGACATAGCGGACAATTGGTATTTGGCAAACTAGGCAACAAACAAGTGGTAGCAATGCAAGGTCGTTTCCATTTTTACGAAGGATACAACATGCACCAAGTTACTTTCCCCGTTCGAGTTATGAAACTTTTGGGCGTAAAAGTGCTAATGGTTTCAAATGCAGCTGGTGGTTTAAACCCTATCTTTAACGCTGGCGATATGATGATTATAACTGACCAGATTAACTTCTTCCCTGAAAACCCATTACGCGGTAAGAACTACGACGAGTTTGGACCTCGCTTCCCAGATATGAGTAAACCATATGCTCCACGGCTCATTAAATTGGCATTGGAAATTGCAAAAGAGTATAAAATTGATGTTCGACAAGGCGTATATGTTGGTTCAACTGGCCCAACCCTTGAAACTCCTTCAGAATACAGAATGTTTGGCATATTAGGTGCCGACGCCACCGGAATGTCAACTGTGCCTGAAGTAATTGTGGGCAACCACATGGGACTTGAA
>JAQVXQ010000170.1 GCA_028709085.1 Salinivirgaceae bacterium
TAAAAACCAAAGTCTAAAGTAGGGAAATAATCACCAAAATTCATCGCTTTATTTACAAAAACTTGATCAATGAAATGCTATTTGTCGAAAAGCACGGTCTGCAAACGGTTATTGTTTGAAATCTCAACACTTTTAGCTAATTTTGCACCCTTTCAAAATCCATTTACGTGAAAATTTTTAACTCAATTTCTGACTTTAATCTGGAAAAATCCGTTGTGACCATAGGCGCTTTCGATGGTCTTCATATTGGACATCGTTTCTTGATATCGCAGCTAAAGGAGAGAGCCCAAAGTTACGGAGCTCAATCCGTATTGCTTACTTTTAAAACGCATCCTCAGGTTTTTTTTAATCCCGAGGGCGATTTTAAAGTGCTTACTACCAATGAGGAGAAAATAGAGCATCTCAACATGCTTGGAATCGATGCGCTTGTGTTTATGGATTTTGACCACTCCATTGCTACGTTGCAATATTGCGATTTTGTTAAACAGATTTTAGTTCAAAAGTTGAACGCTAAGGCCATAATCATGGGTTATGATCACCATTTTGGGAAAGGGGGAGAGGGAACTTATTCTTTAGTTAAATCATGTGCTCAGGAGGTTGGCGTTGACGTATTTCAGGTTGCCGAGCATAATTTAGGCGAACATCTGAGCAGTTCACAGATTCGAAAAGCGCTTTTTGCTGGCGATGTGGAGCGTGCTAACCGCTTTTTGGGATATAACTATGGATTTACAGCCATGGTTGTTAAAGGTCGCCAAATTGGTCGAACACTTGGGTTTCCAACCGCAAACTTCTCTTTATTGCAAGGTCGTAAATTACTGCCCGCCATGGGCGTTTACGTAGTGCGTGTTTATGTGGATGGGACACCCCATTTTGGAATTCTAAATTATGGCGTTAAGCCAACGGTGGATTCTGTGTATGTGCCATCTGCTGAGGCGTTTATATTCGATTTCGCTGCCGATGTTTATGGAAAGCAGTTGCGGGTTGAGTTTTTGGCTCATATCCGAAACGAACGAAAATTCGATTCCTTGGATGCCTTGCGTAGTCAAATAATGGACGATAAAAAAGTTGCTGAAGGAATTATTGAACGCGGAAAATTCTAGTGTTTCTTAGACTTTAGGATTGCTTATGGATACCAACTCCAGCAATTTCTGTTCAGTGTTGGACCACGTTGTTTTAATTTCCTCAATTTTCTTTTTAGCCTTTTCGGCATCTTCATTTTTCAGATGCAATTCAAGAGCCTCAATCAACGCATCGATCTCTTGATCCTCAATATAAATCAATGCACTTTTTATTAAGGATATTGATTTATTTGTTGATTCATAGACCCCTTTTTTGATATCATGTTCTATTTTAAACAACTCCTCGGGAATTAATTTCTGGCAATGTTCAATGATCTCGACTATTTTATCCTGGTCATTTTGAAAGATCTTTACAAGTAATTTCTCTTCTGTTTTATTTGTAGTTAATATATTTTTCGATAAAATCTCTTCTAAAACTTCGATGACCATGGAGGGCTCAACTGGTTTCAATATGGAGCCATTGAATGATGCACCGTACTCTTTTGCAGCTTCTATTTCAATATTGTTGTTTGCGATCGCAATTACTGGAATATGAGCGTTTGAATGATCGAGGTGGGTTCGTATGTGGGTTAATATTTCGCAATTTGGATTTTCATAAATGTCAAGTTCGAGTAGAACTAAATCGTAGCTATTTTTACTAAGTAACGTTAATGACTTTTCTTTCTCTTCACTACAATCTATAATTGTGCTTGGGCTGTACATGTTTATTGCATCCATAAGGACTACCGTATCTATACGGTTTTCACTGATTATTAGGATGTTGGAAAAGATCTCTTTTTCTTCTGCCTGTACCATTACCTCTGATTTTACGGTATGGTCTATTTCAATAGGTAAAGTTATGATAAAAGTTGTTCCTTTGTTTTTCACACTCTGAAGTTGCATTGTTCCGTTGAGAAGCTTCGTTAACGATTGAACGATATTTATACCAAGACCGAGCTTGTTTTTGCCCTCATGCGATATTTTGCCGATTTGTATTTGTTCTTCTGCCGACATTCCAATCCCAGTATCCTCAACCATAATCACAAGCTGGTCGTTGTTTACTAAGTTCATAGAACAGATAACCTTTCCCCCACTAAACGTAAACTTCAATGCATTGTCAATTAAATTTGAACATATCTGCGCTATTCGCATTTGATCTGTGATTATGCTTTTTGGAAAGTTATTGTTTATATTAATCTGAAAATCAATGTTTTTATTTTCGGCTTTTTCCTTGTAAATATCCATTAAGAATCGAATGGTTTCCGTTAAATCAAATGCAGATTTGTTTGCGATCATCATTCCCGATTTCACTTTCGATAGTGTTAATATATCGTTTACCAACGATAACAGATTTTTTGATGAATTTCTGATTTGTTCTAAATAATATCGTTGACTACTATTTACCGATGAGGTCAGAAGTTGATTTGAAAAACTCTGAATTACATTTAAAGGTGTTTTTAATTCATGCGTTGTATTTGCCAGGAAAATTTCTTTTATTTCAGCACTTTTTTTATTCTCCTCAAATAGTACGGAGAGTTGGTCGTTTTTCTTTTCAATAATTTTATTTTTAACTAACAGGATATTATTTAGATCCTTCCTGCGTCTGTAAATCCGATAAATGAAAAGTCCTGATAAAGAGATTACTAATATAAATAGGGCAAGTATTAAAAGGAGTATGTTTTGGTTGTTAATTTCTTCAATATGTTTTTCTAATTTAAGCTGTTGAATGGTTTGCTCCGCATTTAATCGGCTAATTTCCTGATCTTTTTTCTCCGATTCATACCCCTCTTTAAGCTTTGTAATCTGCGATAAGTTTTTTTCATTGAGCAGGCTATCGCGTAGTTTTCTAGATTCACGGAAGTATTTTAATGCTTGTTTGTGGTTATTTTGCTGCTCGTAAGTGTCTGATAGATCGGTATATAATGTCATTAATTGTACCGGTGCATCAATTTTGCGTAATCGTATAATTCCCTCTTTTTGCATTTGTGTTGCCAAATCGAATTTATTTAAGGCCATGTAGCAAGATCCGATTTTGCTCAACGATGTGGCTTGTCCTTTTATATCACCAAGGGCTTGTTCAATATCGAGAGATTTTTTGTAATAATAGAGTGCTTTGTTGTAGTCGTTTTTAGCTTCAAAATATATTTCACCTATATTGAAGAAGGGCATTGCTTGACCTCTTAGGTCGTTGATCTCTCTATAAATTGCCAACGATCGTTTGAAGTTTTCTAGAACTTTATCGTAATCTTCTAAATAGTAGTACACAATCCCCATGTTGTTGTAAAGCAGCGCTTGGTTTCTTTTGTTGTAGATACGCTTGTTTAAGGCGAGCGCTTTTTCGTAATATGTCAATGCTTCTTGAAATTGCTCCTGTCTTTGGAATAGCAATCCAATGTTTGTTAGCACAATCGATTGTTCTTTTACATTGCCTAGACTGTCAGCTATTCGTAGGTTTTTGAATAAATAGCTGCTTGCCTTTTCATACTCTCCTTGCTCTTCATATAAGATTCCTAGATTGTTGTAGCAGTTATTAATCCCTTCAATGAAGTTAATTTTCTGATATTCATTGAGTGAGTTATTGTAGTATATTTCAGCTGAATCGTATTTATTTTGTCGGTGATGTAAAGTGCCATTGAGTAAAAGTGTTCTGGCTCTTCTGAAATGGTTATTTTTATCGGAGTGTTTATATAATAACGCTAAGTAATGTTTTGCAGAGTCAATATCTTTGTTTCTGTATATCATAAATAGCCGTTGAAGGGCATTAAATCCAGCACTGTCGTTTGAAGAGGTTTTATAAACCGTTTGTAGACTGTCAGTTACATTACAATAACTACTCCCCATGCTTGATGTGAAGAAAAACAAGATTAGGAGTAGTTTTTGAATTTTTGAAGCAATCATCATTTCTGTATTTATATATATTACAAAAATAAGATTTTTATTGGAAGTCGATGGTTTTTAATAGAATACATTTAAGATGTTTATTTTTTTACTCCTCTATTTCATATTGTGTTGTGTAAAGGAAGTCGTCATATGGATAACGTTTTTGATGCACCTCTTTTATTGTTTTGTAAAGCGTTTGCTTCAACTCCTCGATGTTGTATTTTTGTTTTGCCGAAATAAATACGCACGACTCGTTTAATTTTGCTAGCCACATACTTTTTAGTTGATCTAATGAGTAGTTTTTTCGTTCTACAGGGGTTAAATCGTCGCTCTCTTTGTGTTCGTAGGTGTAGGCATCAATTTTATTGAAAACAACAATTTCGATCTTGTCTCCGGCTCCAATTTCCGACAGGGTCTGACGGACAACAGAGATGTGTTCTTCGTGATTTTGATGGGCAATATCCACTATGTGTACCAATACATCAGCCTCCCTAACCTCGTCAAGGGTCGATTTAAAGGATTCAATCAAATGAGTTGGGAGTTTGCGAATGAAACCCACGGTGTCGGTTAAAAGAAACGGAAGGTTCTCTATTACTACTTTTCTGACCGTAGTGTCCAAGGTTGCAAAAAGTTTATCTTCGGCAAACACTTCTGATTTACTCAACATGTTCATTACGGTAGATTTGCCAACATTGGTGTAACCAACCAAGGCAACTCGAACCATTTTACCCCGATTTTGACGTTGAGTTTCCATCTGCCGATCAATTTTCTTCAATTGTTCTTTGCATTTTGCTATTTTATCTCGAATAACCCTTCGGTCGGTTTCAATTTCCGTTTCTCCGGGACCACGTGTGCCAATCCCCCCTTGTTGTCGCTCTAAATGCGTCCACATACGTGTTAAGCGGGGCAATAGATATTCATATTGAGCCAGTTCAACTTGAACTTTTGCATGGGAGGTTCGCGCTCTTTGAGCAAATATGTCTAAAATTAAATTCGTTCGGTCTAAAATTCTACGTTCAAGTATCTTTTCGATGTTTCGCAATTGTGAAGGAGAAAGTTCATCGTCAAAAATAATCAGATCAATATCATTTTCATTTACATAACGTTTGATCTCTTCAATTTTCCCTGTTCCCACAAAGGTTTTTGAATTTGGCGTGTCAAGTTTTTGTACGAATCTTTTTTTAGTGTCTGCACCAGCCGTGTATGCTAGAAATTCCAGTTCATCTAGATATTCGTTTATTCTCTCTTCGGTTTGGATTCCCGAAATAATTCCCACAAGAATTGCTTTTTCGATTTCCAAAGGATTTTTAGTGTTTGTATTCATCTATGGTTTTGGATGTTATTAAGTGATATTATTGTAGCAATTCTTATTCCACAATGCAAGAGCACAAAACAAAAAAGCCCCGATTAAAAATCGGGGCGCAGAAAATATCTTTATGATTCCTTATTGCAATACAAAACTAATTGGTAGGTTATACGATACATAAACCGCTTTTCCCCTTTGCTTTCCAGGAGTCCATCGAGGCATGTTCTCTACTACTCTTACGGCTTCGCTGTCAAGAGATGGATCCACACCACGGAGTACTTTTATCTTCGTAATGTTACCTTTATTATCAACAACAAAATTAACGAACACTTTGCCGGATACGCCGTTTTCTTTGGCAATCTGTGGATATTTAATGTTGCTTTGTAGGTATTTCATTAGAGACGCCATTCCTCCCGGAAATTCTGGCTGTTGTTCAACAACTAAGAATACTTCTGGTTCGTCTTCTGTCTCTTCAGCTTGAATTGTAATGTCAGTCTGAACAATCATTGTCTCTTCAGTTACCTCAGTATTGATTTCAATATCAGCTACATTTTCTTTGTTATCAACAACAATCAGCTCCTCAATTACTGTTTCTTGGGGTGGTGGTGGGGGGGGCGGTGGTTCTGGTTTTTGTTCTTGCTCAGTTGCGATCATTTCTTCTTCAAGATCGATGGCAATCACCTGACCTAAGTCCCCAACTGAACGTTCTCTGGTTGTCCAGTTAAAGGCAACCAACAACATCCCTAGAACTACAGCAAGACCTATTGTCGTGAACATACTGCGCAAATGTTCCAGATTGGCATTTGGGTTTTTCTTAATTTCCATGATTTTCCTTGTTTTTTCAAGCCATAAAAGTATAAACTCTATTTCAATTAATCAAATAAAATTGGACTTATCTTTTATAGACAATGAATGAAATCAATTGATATCCATTCATACGACTTTTAATCTCAAAAGGTTTAGTCTGATTATTAAGTTTATAGGATAAAGAATTTTGCGAATACCATTCTTTCTGGCTATTTGCTAAAATGTTGATAGAAATGTTTTTTAGAAATAGGATTATCGATTAACCCTTTGTCTCAGGGTTGATTTAAAGAGGATTTCATTATTCGACATACACCGTGTGGTTTTGTTGCGTTTTGATCGAAACAACAATAAGAAAGTTGGTAGGCTAATCGAAAAAGTATAGCGTAACCGCATTTTCCACTAGGGGTGTTTGATCGACGATGATTAGTTGGAATTTTTTCGCCTTTTTTATTTTATCGGCCATTTCAAAGATCTCATCGTGTTCAAAACCATCAAATCGCATAATATAGTCAACATGTTTCCATGCAGGCAGGAAAATTATTTTTTTTACAAGGGGATCCAAATCGTTATATAGAGCAGGTGTTGTAGTCCCTTCATCTTTGATTTCAATTTCTTGTTTGTTCGGGATTATAAAAATCGTTTTCTTTTTTTGTTCTGATGTCCAGCGAAAGGCTTCAGTT
>JAQVXQ010000171.1 GCA_028709085.1 Salinivirgaceae bacterium
TAATTGCTTCTTTTCGGTTCTCTCTTTTTCAACGCTTCCTTCGGTATTTGAAGAGTTACAGGCATACATGGATAGCAATGGAACTAAAATGAATGTGATTCTAAATTTCATTGAAAGGATATATTTAAAAGTTATGTTCTATTTTTGTAGATAAACGTTGACAAATTTAGTGAATCTAAACCAGTTTTAGAATTATTACCGTTTTAAAACTTCAAATAACAAAAACGATCGTTGTATGTCCACCAAAAATAACAAAGCATCTGTAACTCATCGATTTTTTAAAAACCTACGACAGAGACCCATCTTTTATGGCATTGTAGCGATTCTAACAATCTTGTTTGTGGGTTGGTTTATGTCGATCCCCAAATATGAATTTAACGCCATGTGGTCATCGGTACTCTATGATAATCAAGGAAATATGATTGCCGCCGAACTCTCTGCCGACGATCAATTTCGATTTAAACCCGGCAATTCTGTTCCCGAGAAACTAAAAATTTGCATTATCACATTCGAAGATCAGCGATTTCAAAATCACATGGGTGTCGATTTCAGAGCAATGGGCAGAGCTGTCATTCAAAATGCAAAAGCGAAAAAAATTGTACGGGGTGCTAGCACGCTCTCCATGCAGGTAATACGGATGATGCGAAACAATCAGGAACGCTCCTTTGCAAATAAATTCTCGGAAATATTACAAGCAATCCACCTCGATTTAAAACTTGAGAAAGATAGTATTTTAACATTGTGGGCCACTCACGCACCATTTGGAGGCAATGTGGTTGGCTACGAAGCGGCTGCATGGCGATATTTTGGCCGATCGTCGGACAATTTAAGTTGGGCCGAAGCTGCAATGTTGTCGGTTCTGCCAAATGCACCGGCATTGATTCTTCCCGGTCGCAATACAAATATTTTAAAACAGAAACGCGATCTACTGCTTAAAAAACTCGTGGAAAAATCCATAATTGACGTTCAAACTGCCGAATTAGCCATTGAAGAACCCATTCCCACCAGCGTAATTCCCATTCCTTCGTTGGGTCGATATTTGCTGCAATCGCACGAAAAATTATTTGGATTTGCGCCCACACAGAAAACTAAAAGCACTATAAATAGCAATTTGCAGGAATCGACGGTGAAAATCGCACAACAATACGCCCGAATCTACAAACAGTCTAAAATTGAACATATTGCCATTTTAGTACTCGAAACAAAAACAGGCAACGTACTTTCTTACGTCGGAAATGTGGGGATAGAAGAGTCTGAAAATCATTGGGTTGACATTATTCCTGCATTGCGAAGTCCTGGAAGTACGCTGAAACCCGTTTTATTTGGATCGATGATTGGCAAAGGCGAACTTACCTCGCAAATGCTAATTCGGGACGTTCCCATGAACATTGACGGCTACATGCCACGAAATTTTAATGGAAAATGGAACGGAATACTCCATGCCGACGAAGCGCTTTGTCGATCAGTGAATGTTCCCTTTGTCAATCTTTTGCAACAACATGGAATTGTTCAATTTAACGAAACCCTGAAAAAATTGGGCATTACAAGTTTAACAAAGGATCCATCGCACTACGGACTATCAATTATCCTAGGCGGCGCAGAAACATCGCTTTGGGAAACAACGGGAATGTACGCCTCCATGGGGCGAGTACTCCTGAATTATGGGATTAACTCGGGCAATTTTCAACCTTCCGACATTCATCCACCCCAAATTTATATTGACCAAAAACACCCAATTTCCAGAAACAACACCTATCCAATAACACCATCGGGAATTTGGGCAACATTTGAAGCACTCCAAAAACCAGAACGTCCCGACATTGAGCGTGGATGGCAATATTTTACAACGTCACGCAAAGTGGCATGGAAAACCGGCACCAGCTTTGGGTTTCGCGATGCGTGGGCCATTGGTCTTGATCCAGAATATACGGTTGGTGTTTGGGTAGGCAATGCAAACGGAACCAGCGCATCGGGACTTGTGGGAATATTAAAAGCAGCCCCTATTTTATTCGAAGTATTCAACCTACTTCCACAATCCCAGTCGTGGTTTTTGCCACCGCACGACGATTTGAGATTTCGACCCATTTGTAGAGAAAGTGGATATCCTCCAAACGAACATTGTCCAAATATCGATACGGTTTTGACATCCGATGTAGAACTAAAAACGGGATTGTGTCCTTTTCATAGATCAATGCAACTCACCAGCGATGGGAAATATAGAACGGCTCCCGACTGCAACAACAATTACATCGATACTGTTTGGTTTGCTTTTCCACCAATTATTGAACATTACTATCGGAAAATTAATCCGAGACACACTCCAATACCGCAGCCCGATCCCACCTGTTTTGCCATTCAAAAAGTGAAATCGTTGCAAATAATTTATCCATATCCCAACTCGGAGATCTATATTCCCATTGAAATTGATGGTAGCCAAGGAAGAATAATTCTCGAAGCGGCGCATTCTAAAATAGACGCCCTCCTGTTTTGGCATCTCGATGGCTAATTTATTCAAACAACCACCCGTGATCATAAAGTCTCATTATTTCTCGACTATGGTACTCATAATCTGTTAATTACCGATGAAGATGGAAATATAACGGAGATAAATTTTAAAATTATAGCAAAAAAGCGATACTGAAATGCAACGTTGGTGAAAACCGTGCGTCAATAGAATAGCAAAACGATAAGCGTGGAACAACAAGTGATCGATATAAACAAAGCCTTGGTTTTAAAATGCAAAAAAGGCAATAGCAAAGCTCAATTCGAGATTTACAAGCTTTATGCAAAAGCAATGTATAATACCGCTCAGCGTATTTTGAATAACTCGGCCGAAGCAGAAGATGCCATGCAGGAAGCCTTTTTAAAAGCCTTTGCTAATATCGGTGAGTTTAGATTTGAGAGCGCTTTTGGATCTTGGTTACGACGAATAACGGTGAATATTAGCCTCGATTATCTGCGGAAAAGAAAAGTCGTGTTCGAGGAGATTTCGGATCATCAAAACAACATTCCAGACGAAGAGTCATTGGAGCAACCAATTCCGGACGAAGTAACCATTTCGAAAATAAAAAAACTGGTGAGTGCGCTCCCCGATGGATATCGAACCATAATAACGCTCCATCTTTTCGAAGGTTTTGATCATGAAGAGATTTCCGAAATAACTGGAATAACGCCTTCGGCAAGTCGCTCGCAATATTGCAGAGCACGTAAAAAGTTACTTGAAGAAGTGAAACAAAAGATAAAACTATAAAAATCATGGATACGCTCAAGAATTATATTGACCAAAACAGAGATCAGTTCAACGACCTCACTCCGCCGGAAGGACACGAAATGCGTTTTGCCTACAAATTGGGACATACGCAAAAAAAACGCCGTTCCATTACCACAACTACCTTTCTGAAAATAGCGGCAATTTCGGTTTTAACTTTGCTTTCGTCGCTCTATATTTTCGAAAACATGACTAACAACAAACCCGAACCAATCCTAACCTTGTCAGAAATTAACCAAGATTACGCCGATGTTGAATTTTATTTCACCAGCACCACAAACAACCAACTGGAATTGATTGAAAAGACGTTGAATGGAGAACCATCCATGGAGAAAGATTTGTTAATGAATGAGTTATCATCGCTAGACACATTGCAATTGCAACTACAAAAGGAGCTCAATGCCAATCCAAACGACGAGCGTGTTATAAATGCAATGTTACAATATTATCAGTTCAAAATGAAGGTATTAACTCAAATTATTGACCGTTTAAAAGAGATGAAAACCCCTAAAAACCACGAATATGAGACCACTACTATTTAAAGCCATCGCATTAACCCTGCTGCTTGTAACTACGGTTGTAATGAAAGCCCAGCCGTTAGAAAAGAAATTTGAAAAGCGCTTTACGGTGGACTGCACCACAAACTTGAACGTTTCGCACCAATTTGGAACGCTGAAAATTATTCCAACAAAAGGCCAAGAAATTGAAATCAAAGCCGTAGCTAAAATTGAAGCTAAAAACGCAAAAAAAGCGCAAATTATTTTAGATGGTATTGATATAAAGATGACCCAATCGGGAAAAAACGTCACAATTAAAACATCACTCAACGAATCAAATAACGATGTTAAAGAGATGGATATCAGCATGGAAATCAGCGTTCCTGAGTGCATTACTGCAAATATAAAACATCGTTTTGGTAATTTAATACTCCCCAATTATAGCGGAGAATTGGATATCGATCTTGAATTTGGAGCACTCTCGGCAGGCATAATAAAAAATAAAAACAATAAAATTTCATTGAAGTTTTCGAAACCCTCCCAAATAGACGAAACCGGAGAAGTGGAACTTAAAATGCGATTTTCAGAATTAACCATTACCGAAGCCACAAAAGTGGCCTTAAACAGCCAATACTCAACCATTGAAATTGAAACAAACCCGGCTATGATTGGAAAAAGTCAGTTCGATAAAATTGAGATCGGAAGAGTCGCTGTTATTGACTTAAACAGTAGATATACCGAATTGAAAATCAAGGAACTAAACGGCATCGGTAGATTTGATTTGAAATTTGGATCTCTAAATATAGACATGGTAAAAGAGGGCTTCAAGGAGCTGGATTTCACGGCTGACTATACAAATATAAAAATAGGTTTGGAAAAACATACTGGTTTTAGTTTTGATGCCAATGCCTCATTTACAAGTATTCGTGTTCCATTTCCAGTCAAATCAACAAAGTCAGTCAACAATGAACATGCAACAGCAAACTTCGGAAACGAAGCAACAATCAAAGCAAAACTGAAATTTGGTGATTTTAGAATAAAGAAATAACAACCATAAATAAACCCCTAAAAATTAAAATCATGAAAAACATTAAAACAGCTCTAACCATCGCATTTGCACTTTTAGTAGCCGTTGCTCCATTGTCGGCGAACAAATACGACGATCCGGAAATCATTACAAAAAAGATTAAGCTGACCGAATTTACAAAAATCTCTGTGTCAAGCGGATGGGATCTATATCTTACTCAAGGCGATAATCATTCTATGATTGTTAAGGCCGATGCAAAGTCAATGGAATCATTGGAAACAGAAATCAAAGAAGGGGTGCTTATTATTAAAAGCAAGAGTAAATTCAGTATTATCAAAAATTCAAAACGAGTTATTCACTTAACATTCATTGAATTAGAAGCACTTAATACATCCGGTGGTTGCGACATCAACTTTGAGACAAAACTAAGAACCGAGAATTTTCAAATTTCGATGAGTGGCGGTAGCGATTTGAACAATCTGGATTTGGAAGCAAAAAACCTATCATTATCCACAAGTGGTGGTTCAGATGCAAAAATCAATGTTGGGAAAATCGAATATGCAAAAGTAACTGCCAGCGGAGGCTCCGATGTTACACTCACAAAATTAGATGCCCAGAAATTTAAGATGATCATAAGTGGTGGCAGTGATGCCACCCTTTCTGGAACATCAAAAGCATCAAAAATTACTGGTTCAGGAGGTTGCGATATTTCAGCAACCAACTTTACAACTGAAAATTGTATAATAAACCTTTCGAGTGCTGCCGATGCAAAAATGAGCGTTACCGGCCAACTAGAAGTATCGTTGAGTGGCGGCAGTGACTTCCATTGCAAGGGGAATCCAACAATTACGAAAAGGAGCATCGATAGATCGAGCGATTTTAAAATGGACTAAGGCAATACCATACTAAACATGCTCTTAAACTACAAAACAAACCCCGTTAAATATGTTCTAACGGGGTTTGTTAATTATGCGAATTCATGAGCAGAATCATTTCTGATTCCATTTTCCTGTTGATATTTACCATGATGTGCGTAGTGAGAATTAAAACGGCATTGCGAACAGTTTGTGCTGAACTCGTTTCAAGATAGTGCGATAATCTGCCGAGTTGAATTGCAACAGACTGCCGCGCAACGCTCACAGAGAACAGTTGGTCCGCTGAGGCTCTCGAAGCGAACCTATTCTAATTTTAAGGAGCAATGATGTACACTTCGAGAGCCTCAGTGTACGGCTAGCCCTCTCAAAAAACAAAATACTCCCCTAAAGCCTAAGCCTTAGAGGAGTTTTCGGTTAAATGGTTTGAATGTCTTACTCTACAACCAATTTGGTGGTTTCTAAAACCGCACCTTCTTTAATAAGGCGGAGATAATAAACTCCTGTATTGTAATCGGTTGTGTTGATTTTTGTGGTGGTTGAAATCACATTCGATTGGTAAACCCGAACATCGCTTGCGTTGTATAACTCAAGCACACAGTTCTCTGTTCTGTTAGTGTTGATGGTTACAAAATCGGATGTTGGATTTGGATAGACCATAAACAGCGTTTCGTTGCCAAGCATGGTTTCGGCATCGTTTATGATTTCACTGTCGGTCATTAAATTTGGTTTAATGACAATGGTTTTGCTCTCCATTTGCTTGCTGTTATTGTACAAACGGCAAACATAAACTCCCGGTTCAAACGATTCGGTTTCAACAAGCAGTTGGAATGCTCGTTTTGTGAGCCCTTGCTTGTAAACTTGTTTGCCATTTTTGTTGAACATACGCATTTCAGCATTTGCCATCTCTTTGGTTGCCAAGTCGTACTCAACTACAAAGTAGTCGTTTGCTGGGTTTGGCGATGCATTGAATGTAAACACTGGTTCTGTTTCAGCAGCGTTGCTTTTGTTGCCAT
>JAQVXQ010000172.1 GCA_028709085.1 Salinivirgaceae bacterium
ATTTAAAAGACATGAATCAATAAGAAAGAAGATCCTATTATTCTCATTTATTATAGTATCGCATCTCATTATATTAGTTATTTTGAAATATGTCACCGGAGGGGATAAACAAATATTACAGAACCAAATTTACTTGCCAATCATCTTGATATTCCCGTTTATCACTTATTTTATTTATGAGCTGATTCAATATCATCACCTCCAAAATAAAAAAAATCGAGAAGCTGCTAATGCAAAAGATGATTTTTGGCAACTTGTCGAAAACAGCTGTAATTATTTTATTCGATTTAAACCAAATGGAAAGATTTCCTATATAAATCAATCCTACATTGATTTGCTGTCCTTCAACGATGGCCGAGAATCGGATGGGTATATATCTTCGATTCTTTATAAAGAAAACCCATCAATTATCGTAGACGATATTATATCAGAGGTGCGTAAATGCAGAAAACAATTATCGAGTGTTGAGGATATTTACGTTGGACCCAATAATAATACTCTGTTTTTAATGTGGAGTTTTCAAGGGATTTTCGATGTGCAAGGCACCCTAATTGAAATTATATCCATGGGTATGGATGTTACGCCACTACATGAATTGCAAATCGCATTAAATAATAACGAAACCCATTTGAATTCGATTTTTGAGTTAGCGGCCGATGCTATTCTAATAGGGAATTTACAAGGAACTATTATAATGGCTAACAAAAGGGCCGCTGAAGTTTCCGGGTACACTGTACATGAACTTATAGGTCAACATATAACGTCTCTTTTTAATAACAACGATTTGGATAGTACCCCTTTTCGTTTCGATTTGCTAAATTCATGGCAAGAGGTTCGGAATGAACGTAAATTGAGGAAAAAAGACGGATCGATCGTTTATATAGAGATGAACACCAAGCGTATGCCCAACGGCTCTTATAGCACAATTATACGCGATAATACTGAACGACAACGTTTGGAGAATGAGTTAAGAGCAAGTGAAAACAGATATAGAGTGTTATTTGAGGGGGCAAATGATACCATCCTTTTGTTATATGATTATAAAATTGTTGATGCCAATCGGCAAGCCACAGATTTATTTGGATACTCTAAAGATCAACTTGTGGGGCGATGCCCTTGGGAATATAGCCCTATACATCAAAAAGGACGGTTGTTCTCCGAGTTTTTAGCTAAGGAATATATCGATCAAGCGTTTAATGGTGAAGACCTTGTTTTTGAATGGGAACATTTCGTCAAGAACACCGAATCAATCTATTGTGAGGTTAAGTTAAAACGAATCGATATAAATGACAAAAGCTATATTCAAGCTATAATACATGATCATAGTGAGTTTTATCGTTCCCGAAAATTAATTGCCGACAAAGAAGCTCAATTGATTTTGCAAAATGAGAAATTGACGGAAATAAACAAGGCACTTCAAAAATCTAAAAACAAAGCCGAAGAGAGTGACCGTCTAAAGAGTGCGTTTCTAGCTAATATGTCGCATGAAATTAGAACACCCTTAAATGGAATTTTAGGATTTTGCGAGCTTCTTAAAACCCAAGAAATCGATACACCCAAGGCGGTTTTTTTTATTAATGTAATTGAAAAATCGAGTCAGCAGTTGTTATCATTAATAAACGATATAATGCATTTGTCGAAAATTGAAGCAAAACGGGAGACCTTGCATTATGAGCCATTTGAACTTGACGTTTTGGCTGAGGATCTGTACAATTTATATTTGCCAATGGCCATTAATAAAAACATTTACCTAACACTTCATAAACGGATTGATCAATCCTTAATCGTGAAAAGCGATTTAGTGAAGATAAAACAGATTTTAGGAAATGTTATTAATAATGCCTTGAAATTTACAGCTCAAGGAGGAGTGGAGTTCGATTATTGTATTGAACAACAGTATGTTAAATTCGAAATTAAAGATAGCGGTATTGGAATTCCAGAAAATGAGATTGAAAATATTTTTGACCGTTTTCGTCAAGTAGAGCTTGAGTTAGGTAATTCCACAGGAGGAACAGGGTTGGGGCTTTCTATTTGCAAGTCGTTGGTTGAAATGCTAGAAGGCCATATCCGAGTGGAATCCGTTCTTGGCGAAGGGTCTAAATTTATTGTTGAACTGCCTTTAGAGATTATACATTCCGATGACGGTATTCATAAATTGAGTAACAAGGAGGTTGCCATTGAAAAACTTGATTTAAGCTCGAAAACCATCTTAGTGGCTGAAGATGAAGATATAAACATGTTGCTTATACGAAATATTTTATCGGAATGTAATGCAAATATTATTGCAGCAGAAAATGGAGCAGAGGCTGTAGCCATTGTTGAAAGCGGAACTGAAATTGACATTATTTTAATGGACATCAAAATGCCCGTTATGAATGGAATTGAGGCAGCTCAAAAAGTGAATGAACTTGACAAAGAAATTCCAATTATCGCTTTAACAGCCTATGCCATGCACCAAGAAGTACATAATATTCTGCAATCTGGGTTTAAGGATATTATTACAAAACCAATCGACCATGCTGCCCTCTTTTTTATTTTAAAACGCTATTTAAATATATAGGGTTTAACTTCATTTCCGTTTCGAATTATTACCTTTGTGACCGATTTCCATCTTTTTTATCCTAAGATTGGAATTACTACACCTTAATTTATTTTGTTAAAGCATTAATAATGAGTCTTTCAAGTGAGATAAAGCGTCGCAGAACGTTTGCGATCGTTAGCCATCCCGACGCAGGTAAAACAACATTAACTGAAAAATTGCTTCTTTTTGGAGGCGCTATTCATGTTGCCGGAGCCGTTAAGAGTAATAAAATTAAGCGTGGCGCAACAAGCGATTTCATGGAAATTGAGCGCCAGCGAGGCATCTCGGTATCCACATCGGTTATGGGGTTTGAATATGAGGGAGCAAAGATCAATATTCTTGATACTCCAGGGCACCAAGATTTTGTCGAAGATACCTTTCGTACATTGACCGCTGTTGATAGTGTTATTGTTGTGATTGATGCAGCAAAAGGCGTTGAAATTCAAACACTACGGTTAATGCAAGTGTGTAGAATGCGCAAAACTCCAGTCATTGTTTTTATCAATAAACTTGATAGAGAGAGCCAGGACCCATTTGATTTGCTGGATGAAATAGAGAAAAAACTCGAAATTGCAACCATTCCTTTAAGTTGGCCCATTGAATCGGGAATGCGGTTTAAAGGGGTTTATAATTTGTATAATAATTCTCTTAATCTGTTCGCCGGAACCGATAAACAAAGAGTGAACGAACCTGAAAATATCGATTACAATAGTCCCAAGATGGTAACACATATTGGGCAGAAAAATACTCTTCAGCTAAAAGAGGACATTGAGGTTATAAATGAAATATATACCGATTTTAATCGAGACGATTATTTGGCAGGGATGGTTAGTCCCGTCTTTTTTGGAAGTGCACTGTTTAATTTTGGGGTAAAGGAATTACTCGATACTTTTATAAAAATTGCACCCCATCCGCAACCGGTACAAGCGGTAGAACGTATTGTTGATCCTTTTGAGGAGAAATTCACGGGATTTGTTTTTAAGATTCATGCCAATATGGATCCCAATCATAGAGATCGTATCGCCTTTGTGAAAATATGCAGCGGTGTTTTTCAACGAAACACGAACTATCTGCATGTTAAACTCAATAAAAAATTAAAATTCTCGAATCCAACTTCCTTCATGGCTTCTAAAAAAGAGGTTGTTGACGATGCCTATCCCGGTGATATTATTGGATTGTATGATTCGGGGAACTTTAAAATTGGGGATACGCTATCGTCTGGCGAGATGATTCACTTTAAAGGCCTTCCAAGTTTTTCGCCTGAGCTTTTTCGCTTTATCGAGAACGCCGATCCGTTGAAATCGAAACAGTTAGCAAAGGGAATCGATCAGTTAATGGACGAAGGGGTGGCGCAGCTTTTCACCAGCACTTTTAATGGACGAAAGATTGTAGGAACTGTAGGTGCGCTTCAGTTGGAGGTAATCGAATATCGGTTATTAAACGAATATGGAGCACAATGTCGATGGGAACCAGTGCAGTTTTTTAAAGCAGTTTGGTTTACTTCTGAAAATATAGAGCAACTAACTGATTTCAAGAACCGTAAAGTGCGCCAACTTGCTTTTGACAAGCATGGCCGCAATGTTTTCTTGCCCGATAGTTCCTATGAATTGGACATGGCACGTGAAAAATTCTCAGATATACAATTCCACTTTACTAGCGAGTTTTAGATGGATTGGCTCTTTCGTAAAATTCGAGCAGAAGCGGATATTCAACATTCTCAGGGTTTACCATACACGCTTTTTCAATGTTTGAGAACAAGCCCTGCCAGTTGTTGCGCAACATATGCACAAGTCCTTGAGTTAAATACTTATTCCCTTTGATAAATCGTTCCATCAATTTCACGTCGGGTATATTGCTGAATTGACGATATTGACCATTCCGATTATCGTGTAGGAATTGTAGATTAATGGCAATATTCTCCTCCTTTAGGCTTTCAAACGAAAAGTAATCGGTATAAGCAATATTGTCGGTGTTTACTTTGTGATTAACTGTTAGCCTTTTAATTTCCTCACTATCAAGCAGGAAGCTCGATGCTATGTGATATGGATTGTTGTAAAAAAGAACATCATCCGATGATTTCTCCATATTTTTGACCCATTGTTCAAAATCAATGGTGTGCGGTTGCATCGACCCCAATAATACGGCATGAAAATGACCAATCCACACCGACGAATTTGGGAAAACAGTATTAAATGTTTTAATAATCCCCATCAAATCAATTAGTCGTAGCTTGTGTAATGGCAAGTATTGCGATACCATTCCCTTTTCTGTAAGTCGCTTTTTACACAACTCAAAGTACTCTTTTGTATATAAACTGCCCGACCCTAGAATAGGATGCGTTGGGTCGCTTGAAATTAAATCGTATTTTTTGTTGGTGATTTGCAAGAAATGTCGTCCGTCGTCCTCAAATAAGGTCACCCGTTTGTCGCGATGAATATTGTTGTTTATATCCTTGTAAAAATGAGCCACATCGGTTAAGTTGCTCACCAATTCAATACAGTCAATGTGTTGAACCGCTTTGTGCGTCCCAATAGCCGCCGTTGTAACTCCAATACCAAAGCCAACTACCAGCGCGTCTTTGCATTCCAAGCCCAGAAGAAAGGGCAGATGTCCAACCATTTTAACAACCTTAATGGCATCGTAACTCGTGCCTATAACCGCACTGTTGTTTACAAAAGTGGTCAAAATCCGATTGTTTTTCTGAATCTCTTCACCCACAACGTAGGTCCCCTCTAAATTTTCTTTGTATGCCTTAATATGCCGATTTGCTTTAATAAAAGATGGTGGAAGGATATATACTCGATATTGATTGGAAACTAATCCCACAACAAAAACAATGATAAGGGTTGATAAGACAAATTGAATCTTTAGTTTCCTAGTCCCTCGATCCATGAGAATGAATATCAACGTGGTGGCGGAGATTATGGCGGCGATTGTTATAATTGAGTTTGAAACACCCATGGTTGGGATCAGAATAAATCCAATGATAATTGGACCCAATACCGAACCGATGGTGTTAAACATCACCGTTTGACCTAAATTTTTACTGAGTGAGCTTATTTTGCTTGATGTTAATGCACAGATCATGGGGAAGGCAAATCCCGATATCATGGCTAATGGTAAAATAGAGATTATTGAAACTACGATGGGAATTCCTATGATTCGGAAGATTTCATTGTCAATAATTTCTCCCAACGGAAACATAATTAATTGAGGAATCTGCTTCGCTAAAAACAGGGTGCTAAGTGCCAATAATGCAAAAAATAATAGTGTATTTATTAGTACGGTTTTTGTATATGTTTTTTTCTGACTTCGCGTTTTGTAAATCCAACTACCGATGAAAAATCCAAATATAACGAGCGATGTTATTATCGTGAATGAATATACCGCATTGATTAGGTAGGTTTTAAAGATTCGGATAAGAATGGTTTGTAATCCGTTCATCCCAAAACCAAATATTAATGCAGCCATGAGTAAGGTATAGGTCTCTTTGTCGAGTTTGCTGGGTAAAGCATTCATTTGTTCTACATGGTTGCTTTCTTGATTCTCGCTTCGAAACACCAGTACCGTTCCAAGCACAACCATGAGCAACGATCCAATGATAACGCTCTCCATTTGACCAATGTATCGATTCAAAACAAAGCCTGTTAATATCCCCCCAATAGCACTGCCAAACGTGTCTAAAGCGTAAATATGGCCTACGTTTTTGGGAATGTCTTGTTCCATAACCGTTATTAGTTTGGTGGCAATGGGAAGCACGCCACCCACCATGAACGATGGTAAAAATAAAAATAGAATCGCCAGGGCGTATATTACGGTGTTTATGAAACCAGGCGCAAAATTGAGTGTGTGGAATGTGGGATATAACTGAGGAAGAATATAGTGTATCAATGAATAGGATAAAAGTCCAAACAAACCAATTAAGAAAACGATTACTCCAAAGAATCGATGTTTGTTTTTTTGCTTCGGTAGTTTATTTCCAAAAAACAAGGAACCAATTCCATATCCACCCATGAAGACTGAAAGGGTTAAAGTAGAGGCAATTACAGTGGCTCCCAGTAGGTTTG
>JAQVXQ010000022.1 GCA_028709085.1 Salinivirgaceae bacterium
TTATATTAGCCCCAATAAAAACCGAGCAGAAAAATTGTAAATTGCTAACGGTATGAAAAAGAAAGATTATTGGACATCAAAGCGAAAAACAGAAGTGGTTCTGCAGTTATTACGAGGTGAAGACATAGAGACACTTAGTCGCAAATACGAGGTTACTGTTTCAGACATAAGCCAATGGCGTGATTCATTTCTGAACAATGGAGAGAATGGATTTAAACGTTCCCCAGAAAGCTCAAAATTGCATCAAGCTGAGCGGATAATTGGTCAATTGCAAATGGAGCTAGAGCTCATAAAAAAAAAGAACGAACTGATACGAAAGCGAAACGGGAGTTGATACAAATTCTCAAGAATGAAATTTGTTCCATTACTAAAAAACCTTACCCTATGCTATTAATACTCAAGGTGGTGGGATACAGCTCTAGTACATGGTATATAAAACCAAAGGAAAGAGTAAAAAAACGTCCTGGTCCCACGCCAGTCATTGATGATGTTAAAGCATTAGCATTAATTAAAGATGAGATTAAAAACAGCAAGTTTCATAGTGAAGGTTACATAAAGGTCAAAAAGAGAATGGAAAAGAAAGGATATAAAATAGCTAAACATCGTGTCAATGGTTTAATGCGGGAGAACAAACTTTTAAGTTCCACAAGGCCTGTGCGAGGAGGTCGGAAAAATAAGCACGAAGGAAAGATTAGAACTCAAGCACCTAATATAATGTGGGCTACAGATGGGAAAAAGTTTTTTGCAGGAAAAGATGGTTGGTGTTGGTTTTTTGGCGTGATAGATCATTTTAATGACGAAATATTAAGCTGGCATACTGCAAAAATAGGAAACCGGTTTGCGGCAATGGAACCAGTTCGTAAAGCAGTAAAACAGCAGTTCGGAAGCATAAACAAAAATGTTTGCTCGGGTCTGGATCTGCAATTACGTTCTGATCATGGTTCACAATATGACTCTATTGATTTTATGAATGAAATGAATTACCTGGGATTAGGAATGTCAAAAGCCTATGTAAGAAGCCCAGAATGCAATGGAATAATAGAACGTTTTCACAGAACGTTAAATGAGCAAGTTTTTTCTATCAATACATTTATGTCCCTAGAAGAAGCTCATCAGGCAATAAAGGAATTTATTAAAGACTATAATCAAGACTGGATATTACATCGGCTTAAACACTGCTCTCCAATTGAATATCGCAAAAAGTATGATAATGAAGTAGCATAATCATCGGGTAATATGAGCTAGAGGGAGTTTGTCCTAATTTTTGAGGGTTCAATACCCGAAAAAAAATTAAAAAAAAGGTGCATAAACAAAGAAATTCATGCACCTCCAAACCTTCGGTATAACAATCACCATCGGTCGTTTGTCCGAGGACAAATATAAAAGTTTAAAATTGTAAAAAAAATGCTTGGTTATTTAAGGTTAATACATTCATTAGGGATTGCTGGTGGAGCTACAGACGCGACCTCTGCTTTTTTCTTAGTCGAAATAATTGCTTTAATTACTATAAAAACGGCAAACGCAACAATTAGAAAGTCAAAACAAACTTGCAGGAAACTGCCATAATTTAGAGTAACTGCGGGATGTGTTTCTGTGGCAGCTTTCATTACAATTTTTAAATCAGTGAAATTTACACCGCCCACTAATAACCCTATAGGAGGCATAATAATGTCATTTACAATTGAGGTGACAATTTTCCCAAAAGCAGCACCAATGATTATACCCACAGCCATGTCTATGACATTGCCTTTCATGGCAAACGCTTTAAATTCGCGAATAATTTTCATCTTTTTACAGTTTTAAGTTTGTTCCATTTATTTACAATTCGGGGTGTAAATCTACGTGTTGTAATTTGAATTTTATGTTTCAGAAGGTGTTTTTTATTCAAATCATATATGAAACTGCCACTTTTCAAATTTATACAATGGATTAATGGCATAAGGAACAATATTTTTTGAATTGTTCGTTTATTTTAAGTCAATTATTGGAATCAAAAACAAAGCCCCATGATAAAATTCACAGGGCTTTGTGTCGTATATGCTTTTAGGCATGAATTACGATTTGTTTTTTATAAGGTCGTTAATTTGTTTTGACCATTGCTCTGCTATTTGAAGTTCGCCACTTAGTTGTATGGTGGTGTCTGCGTTAAACAACTCCAATGTGGTCTCTTTCTTGTTTTTGTCGAGTGCAATAAAGCTTAATTCAAGCTTATTAATCAAGTTTTGAGTCCCATTGTTATGCTCAATGGTTCTTCCGGTGGTTTTAACTTTGCAACTTTGTATTTCGGCAAGATTTATATACTGTTCAGTTACTTTGTCGTCCGTTTTTTTAACGAAGAATACAAATTTTTTGGACTCATCCATTCCAATTATAAAATTAGGGTGAATTTCATGTTTGCTGATATTGCAATTGTGTTGGTTTGCAATTTTGCTGAGCGATTGTAATGTTTCTTTTTTTCTTTTTTTTCGACTTCTGCCCATTAAAATAAAAGGCACAATGCATATGGCCAAAAAAATAGCCGTTATAATGCTGCTTCCTAAATCCATTTTTATCTGTTTTTGAAATTTTGAAATAATAATTTAGCATGCCATATATAAAATGGCATACAATCTAAGCCCAATCCTTTAGAAAAAAGATTGGTTACTTAAAACGAATTACCAGAAGCAATGGAAGGGAAAAATGATGTTGGTTTTCCGATATCGTATCGGAAAGTTTCTTGAAATAAAGGTGTATTGTGAAAATGCGATTGCAAGATACTGCTCGGTTGTTTTGTTTAATACCCAATAACTGTTCAGTGGGTTTTTAAAAGTTGGAGCGGGAAAATCGATTAAATTACTGTACGAATTTTCCGATTGTGGGGTATGGTAAAAAAGATCGGTGGAAACTGTTGCGAAAAACTTTGCTTGCTCCGTTGTTTGTGTATCTCGAATAGCATATGGAATCGTCGAATTTGCGACAATGCCTATTGCGAAACAATAAATCGCAATTAATAGAACTACGCTCCAATTTCTGATGTTGTTTTTCACGCCACAAAGATATGCTTTTTCTTATGATAAAGATTTTTTGAAGTTTAATTTGCGCTTTTTTGAAATTGCTTTTTTTGTACTCCTTTTCCTTTGATGTATTGCTGAAATTAATGTGTTAAAAACTCTTATTTTAAATCAACCCTCCTGAAATCGTCTCTAAACGATGTCATTAATCATAAGGTTATAAGATCGATATCCTTGAATTAATCAAAAAATGCTTTTTATCATGATAGAACAGCATTATTTATATTAATTTTGCCCGCTGAAACGTAAAAACTGCAATACGAGTCTCTCATTACTGTAAATCGAAATAGAATATTGATTCGTTATATCTTTTTTATTATTGATAATATAGTTACTTTTGATCACTTATAAAACACCTAAAATTTTCGTGAAATGATAATAGGAATACCTAGGGAAATAATGCACGGCGAGAAACGTGTAGCAGCCATCCCCGAGACCGTAAAAAAAATGGTTGATGGCGGAGCAAAAGTTTTGTTTGAAGCTGGCGCTGGCGTTGGCTCACACTATGCTGATGAAGCTTACAAAGAAGCTGGAGCAGAAATAGTTGCCGATATTGATAAAATTTTCACTCAATCGGATGTAATTTTAAAAGTAAAAGAGCCCCAATTTAATGCGGAGAAAAATAAGCATGAGATTGATATGATGCACAAGGGCCAATACTTAATTACCTTTATCCATCCCGCTTCGCCTTCAAACCACGAAATGGTTAAAAAAATGGCCGAAAATGGAGTAATTGGACTTACACTAGACGGCATACCACGTATCAGTAGAGCACAATCTATGGATGCCCTATCGTCAATGAGTTCATGCGCAGGATACAAGGGAATGATTATGGCTGTTAACGATTTAAGTAAATTTATGCCATTTGTTACCAGTGCGGTAGGTCGATTAAGACCAGCAACCGTTTTTGTAATTGGTACCGGTGTTGCCGGTCTTCGTGCAATTGCCACTGCTAAAGGATTGGGAGCAACAGTATATAGTGCCGACATTCGTCCTGAAGCCAATAGAAATGCAGAATCTTTAGGAGCAACCATCGTTGAAACTGGTGTGCCCGAAGAAGTGGCCGTAAGTGCCGATGGTAAACATGCCAACAAGCTGCCAGACAAATGGTTAGAAGTGGAGCGTCAAAATCTTAGAGAGACCATTTTGAAATCGGATATTATTTTCTGTTCGGCTCTAATCTTAGGTAAAGTTGCACCAATTTTAGTTACTGAAGATATGGTGAAAGAGATGCAGTCTGGTAGTTGTATTGTTGATATTTCAATTGACCAAGGAGGAAACTGCGCCATTACAACCCCAGGTGCTATAGAGATAAAACATGATGTTACTGTCCAAGGTATTAAAAATATCCCTGGTATGTTATCGACAAGTTCAACCATTATGTTCTCGAAAAACATCTATAATTTATTGGAATTCTTGATTAAAGATGGAAAAATAAGTTTAGATGAATCGGATGAAATCGTTGCTTCAATTTTGGTTACTAAAGATGGCAAAATTGTTCATAACGGAGCTTTAGAAGCCATGGGCTTGAAATAAAAATAGAAACCATTTTAAACTTTTTTATCAATAAAATAGTGACATGGAGTTAATACAATATATTTTAATAGGCGTATTTTTGGTTGCAACAATTGTTGGTTATAAACTAATTAACAATGTTCCAAGTAGATTACACACACCATTAATGTCGGGAATGAATGCCTTGTCGGGGATTACAATTCTTGGGGCACTCATTGCCACAGGTGTTGCACTCAACAGCAAAGAACCAGTTGTAGGATACATTTTTGGAAGTTTGGCAATTATTTTAGCCATGATTAATGTGGCAGGTGGATTTTCTGTGACGAACCGAATGTTGAAAATGTTCGGTAAGAAGAAGGAAGATGAAACAACCATTGCATAATTTTTCCAAAAAGGAGAATTGATAAATTGAAACCTACTTCATACCAATCTTTTTATAGCGGGTGTGGTTCGGTTTCATAAGTTACCTTAATCAATTAACAATTTTATACGAATGAATAATTTTATACTATTGAGTTTCTCAACGGCAAATATATTGTCCGACAGTGTTTATTACGTTTTATGTGGCATCTTATCCGTAGCGGTATTAGTTGGAATTCATCTGATGAGCAAAGTGGAAAGGGCTCAATTAGGGAATCAAATCAGTGCGTTGGCAGTTGCTCTAGGCGTAATAATTACACTTATTAAAAACGATATATTGCCACTTTGGCTTATCTACCCAGGCGTGATTATTGGTTTAATCATCGGTTTAATATTGGCCAAACGAGTTAAGATGATTCAAATGCCTCAGTTGGTTGCTCTTCTTAATGGAGTGGGTGGCGCGGCATCGGCTATTGTAGCAGCGTTTGTTTTTATTGAACTCTACGACGGTGTCGATTTCTTTGGTAAAGTTACCGCATCGCTTGCTATGGCAATTGGAAGTATCACTCTTTTTGGAAGTCTTGTAGCAGCTGGGAAATTGCACAAAGTACTTGCACAAAAACCGGTGATTCTCCCTTTCCATCAAACATTATCAATGGGACTATTAATCATACTATTGGTATTGATTGTTTTAGGTGGATTCTTTAGTTTTGCTACTTCATCAATAATGTTAGTTGCAACCATATTAATTGCCACTGCCTTTGGAATCGTGTTTTCCATCCGAGTTGGTGGTGCCGATATGCCCATCACCATTTCATTGTTAAATAGCCTTAGTGGTGTTGCAGCCGCTGTTGCCGGTTTTGCAATCGGCGATGTGTTGCTTGTTTCCATTGGAGGTATTGTCGGCGCATCGGGACTTTTCCTTACCCAAGTTATGTGTAGGGCAATGAACCGCAGCCTAATGGACATTCTGTTGGGTAAAACCGCTGCACGAAGTAGTAAAACAGAAACCGAACTGACGCCGGAAGTATCGGAGGAGTCGGAAGAGCAGCAAGTAATGATCAATCCTGAGGAAGTAATCAAGAATGCCAAGACAGCAATTATTGTTCCTGGCTATGGAATGGCACTTGCTCAAGCACAGCATTTGGTTAATAATTTGGCAAAGAAAATGAAAGCCAATGGTGCTACCGTAAAATATGCAATTCACCCAGTGGCAGGTCGTATGCCAGGTCACATGGACGTTTTGTTGGTAGAGGCTGGGGTTGCTTTCGACGATGTATATGAAATGGATGAAGTGAACAATGAGTTTAAAGACGTGGACGTAACAATTGTTATTGGTGCCAACGACGTATTGAACCCAGCTGCACGACATGCTGAAGGAACTCCAATTTATGGAATGCCTATTTTGAATGTGGATGCCTGTAAAAACATTGTAATTTTTAATTACGATTTAAAACCTGGATATTCTGGCGTTGAGAATCCAATTTACAAACGTAAATCAGGAGTTGCAGTTATTCAAGGCGATGCTGCAAAAACAATTCAAGAACTACTGAATAAAATTTAATGTCTTTTTGGCAGATCTTTTTTGATTTGCAAATTAGAAACTTCTATTATAAACGAAAAAAAGGCTCTGAAATTCAGGGCTTTTTTTCGTTGTATTACACAAGGATTCTTCTTATGGTGTTGCAAAAATGCCGTTTTTTGGGAGTTGAATTTTAAAATATATCGGGTGTATTGGTTTGAATATCCATGTTCAAATCGTAACATAATTGTTAAGAATGCACCCTCCTTTGAATTCCGCAATTGTTTTTCTATCCCGTTAAAATTGCCCTTTATGTTCAGATATTTAATTCAATGACGTCACTTTTTATACGGATGAGAAGGTGAATTATTCTCATGTGTGAATAATACAACTCTTTTTTTTAATTGTGTAACAGCTATTTATCGAAGTAGTCCGACTTTTGTATAAATAGTTAAATCAATTAAAAGAAACAACCATGAGTTCAGAAAAAGTAGTATTAGGTGTATTGGCAGGCGTTGCCGTAGGGGCGTTGGTGGGCGTTTTATTTGCTCCAGCAAAAGGTTCTAAAACTAGAAAGAAAATCTTGCGAAAAGGAGAGGATATCTATGATTCATCAAAAGAAAAAGTAGATGATTTAATGGAAGCCGTGATCGAGAAATTTGAAATGATAAAGGATGAAGTTTCGGAGTATGCAGAAAAGATAAAGGGCGAAGTTGCCAATTATGCAGAAATGAAAATGTCTAAACCACAAGAGACATCAAAATTTCAGAAGTAGTTGATAACTATAAGCTAGGAGAGTAAATTTTATGGTAGGATTGCGGAGCAGAATGAAATGGTCAACACATTTAGGGTTATTCTGTTTCGTTTTGCTTGTTTTTTGAAATCGAATAAAAATCGATGAACAAGAATATGTGTTCTGTAAATCCTGTCATTAAGCATGGTAGATTATGCTGACGGTCTAAATTATAATCATTCTTATTTCCTCTAAAAAATAATACACTATGCCTGCTGTGCTAAACACTAATTCAAAAATTCCTGTAAGTATCCAGTTGCCCATAATTCTCATTGGGATCATTGCTTTCGTATTTATTTTGTATGTGGGCAAATCGATTATTGTACCCCTTGTTTTTTCCACTATTATTGCCATTGTATTGCATCCGGTTGTAAATATGTTTGTTCGCATTCGAATTAATCGAATCTTGGCCATTGTCATTACTCTATTTCTAACTTTTGTGGTTATTGCAGGGTTGGGTATTCTTATCTATTCTCAAGCTAATCGATTTACCGAGTCTCTCCCAAAATTAGTGGATCGATTTACTGAGATTATCAATCAAACCATGGTGTGGATTTCGGGTCATTTTAATTTAAGCAACAAGGAGATAACTGCCTGGATTACAGAGACCAAAAACGAACTCATTGGTTCACTGGAAATTGGGAAAACCATCTCCAATATTAGTAGTGTTTTGGTTTTTTTATTTTTAATTCCGGTCTATATATTTATGCTACTGTATTACCAATCACTGTTAATTGAGTTTCTTCACCGTCTATTTGGTAAAGATCACCGCAGTAAGGTCAGCACAGTGATAAATTTAACAAAGACACTTATTCAGCACTATTTAGTAGGATTACTTATTCAGGTGGCTATAATTGCTACATTGTATTCGGTGGGACTCTTGATATTGGGAATAGAATATGCCATAATTCTTGGCGTAATGGGAGCTTTCCTAAATCTTATTCCTTATATAGGTTCCATTTTTGCCGCATTAATGCCTATGGTTATCGCCGTTGTGACAAAAACATCACCCTGGTTTGCGTTGTTGGTTTTGGCTCTCTATCTAATAACTCAATTTATTGACAATAATTTTATCACACCGAAAATAGTTGGCTCAAAAGTAAAACTCAACGCCTTGGCTTCTATCGTTGCTGTAATTGGATTTGCCGCCTTGTGGGGCATTCAGGGGATGATTATAGCCATTCCCCTTACTGCCATTGCCAAACTGATATTTGATCATATCACACCTTTAAAACCGTGGGGATTTTTATTGGGCGACACTTTGCCTTCAGTATCAATTATTGATCCCTTGCTTAAAAAACTAATTCGAAAGTAGTTTGCTGTTGAATGTGTGAATGTTGTAAAGAATTACTAAAACGGTGTAAAATTATTCACGACTCCATCGCTTATCTTTATATAGTGTAAATTTTGGTGGGGATACCAGGATCGTTTCCTAAAAGTGATTTTGGAAATTGAATCAGAATTTTAAAGTCATAATCATGAAAATACTTGCCCCGGTAGTAAAAATCAAAGGGTTTGCAACGCAGCAATCCAGACGACTGAGTGAAAAAACACTGGAGAAAAATCAAATTGCAAGTGTTTTCTTTGCCGAAGTTGCTTCGGCTTTTCTGTTCATTACAGTGCTCATAAGAGAGACGTTTTCCCGTGATTTTGAAGTAAAGGAATTTTTTCGTCAATGTTTTCAAGTTGGCTATAAATCATTACCCTTAATTTCAGTAACTGGAGCCATTATGGGGTTAGTGCTAACAATTCAATCGCGACCGCCATTGGTTGACTTTGGTGCAGTTTCATTGCTTCCGGGAATGGTGTCCATATCGCTTATTAGAGAAATTGGACCTGTAATTACTGCTCTGATTTGTGCCGGAAAAATTGGTTCAGGCATGGGTGCAGAACTAGGATCCATGAAAGTAACCGAACAAATTGAGGCCATGGAAGTATCTTCCATCAATCCAATGCGTTTTTTAGTTGTTACTCGGGTAGCCGCAGCAACGTTCATGATTCCCATACTTGTATTATATGCCGACACGCTTGGTATTCTAGGAAGTTGGGCAGGAGCTAATATTAAAGGGAGCGTAAGTTTTGTCTTGTTTTTTTCACAGGCATTTAGTTCGATCGATTTTATGGATTTTCTACCTGCTGTAATAAAAACGTTCTTTTTTGGAGCCGTAATCGGATTGGTTGGATGCTATAAGGGTTACAATGCAGGGCGGGGTACTGCAAGCGTTGGCATTGCTGCTAACTCGGCGGTTGTGTTGGCTTCGTTTCTAGTAATTGTAATCGATTTAATTGCCGTTCAAATATCAGATATGTTAACATTATGAATTTAGTACAAACAGATTTACGTTCCCATTCTCCGTATTCGCCCATTGAATGCGAAGCAGTAATTGAGATCTCCAATCTCTTTAAATCATTCGATAATCAGGGTGTTTTAAAAGATGTTTCTCTAAAACTTTATGATGGTGAAAACCTAGTGGTTCTTGGTAAATCAGGAAGTGGTAAATCGGTATTAATAAAATGTATCGTAGGGTTATTAAAGCCTGATAGCGGAATAATCAACGTTTTTGGGCAAGATATTACTTCGTTACATCGAAAAGAGGTAGATGAGTTAAGAAAGCGGATCGGGTTTTTATTTCAAAGCGGGGCATTATATGATTCAATGACCGTGAAACAAAACTTGGAGTTTCATTTAAAAAGAATCAAAAAGAACCTTTCGAACAAAGAAATTAATGAAAAAATTGAGGAGGTTCTCGAAAATGTAGGATTGCCCGACTCATTGAATAAAATGCCATCGCAACTTTCGGGTGGAATGAGAAAGAGAATTAGCCTAGCGCGAACAATTGTTATTGATCCGGAAATAATGCTCTACGACGAACCCACTACAGGCCTCGACCCTGTAACCTCCGACGAGATTAGTTTGCTTATCAACGAAGTTCAAGAAAAATACAATACCTCGTCCATAATTATTACACATGATATTGCCTGTGCACGCACCAATGCCGACCGTGTGATGATGTTGCTCGACGGTAAAAATTACTTGGAAGGGAGTTTGGAGTTGTTTGAAAATTCGTTCGACCCCAATATTAAACCGTTCTTTAAATAAAAGCAAAAACTAGAAATTATGGACACACATACTGAGAAATTTAAAGTGCGGTTAGGAATGTTTATCATTGGTGGAATAGCGATTTTTGTACTCGCCATTTTTATCATTGGGAAACAGCAAAATTTGTTTAATCCTGTTTTTAAACTTTCTGCGAACTTCTATAATGTGAGCGGTTTACAAGTGGGAAATAATGTGCGGTTTACTGGAATAAACGTTGGAACCGTTGATAATATAAAAATAATTAACGACTCAACCGTTTTGGTGGAAATGTTGATTAAAAAGGATGTTCAACAGTTTGTGAAATCGGATTGTCAGGTGGCTGTTGGCTCCGAAGGTCTCATTGGCGATCGTTTGTTGATAATCTCCCAGGGAAGTCCCACAGCATCCATGGCAATGGATGGACAAAAGCTCATGTCGAAAGAACCCGTTGAAACCGATGCTATTATTGCAAGTTTACAAACATCGGCTACCAATGCCGAGGTGATTACGAAACAACTTGCCGAAGTTATGACCAATATTAATAGTGGACAGGGTACATTAGGTAGGTTAATTCAAGATTCAACCATTGCTGAAAATATCGAACAGGCAATTAATAATCTCAAAAAGAGTTCGGAAGGCATCGATGAAACCATTGATCTTACAAAAGAAAATGTGTTTGCCTTTATGACTAGTTTGCAAAAAACGGTTTCTAAAACCGAAGTTGCCTCCAATCAATTGGGCGAAATTATGGTGAAAATTAACAGCGGCGAAGGAACTTTGGGCATGTTAATTCAAGATTCAACAATCGCGGCACACTTATTAGAGACTATTATTTACCTCAAAGAAAGTTCCGAAGGATTGAATGAAAACATGGAAGCGCTCAAACATAATTTCCTATTTAGAGGCTATTTTAGACGTAAGGAAAAAGCAGATAAGAAGTTAAAAATGATGGAGGAGCGAGAAAAATCATCCGAAAAGGAAAAAAAATAAAAGTGAGGAGATGAAAAGAAAAGATGGGTCTCAGAAATGTTATTTTATTCGTTATTATTTTATTTTCCATTGGTAATCGAGCCTATGGACAGGGAATAGTAGCACCTAAAGACTCAACACTTATCTATAAGAAAATAGAGGTGTACAGCAACAAAAGTAAATTTTCCAGATTTATCTATCGCTTGATTTTTAAACCTGTTGACAGTAAAACACCCCGAAAAGTAAAAAAACCTCTAATTCAAAAACCCGATTCCACGTTGGAAGGTAAAATTATTCGGAATATTAATATTGTAACCCTCGATCCTTTTAAAAACTCAATTGCCGATACCATTACCCCATCGGTAAATTTTATCCTCAAAGCCGGAAATCACGTTCACATAAAAAGCCGAGCTCAAACCATTCGTAATTTATTGCTCATTCGCAAAAATCAATCTTTCGATGCCTTGTTAGCAAAGGAATCTGAACGTTTAATTCGCAGTATGCGTTATGTGACCGATGTGCGATTCTATGTTGAAACGGTGCCGGAAAGTCCTGATTCGGTGGATGTGTTTATTCGAGAACTTGACAAATGGAGCCTTATTCCGGGGGGCTCTATCTCCCCGTCGAATGTTACTTCCAAGCTGAAGGATAATAATTTTTTGGGGCTAGGACATGAGTTTCAGAACAAACTTGTCTGGAATCATTCAACGGGCAAATATGCGTATCATACCAAATATTTTGTTCCAAATATTCGCAATACATATATTAACTCAACAATGCAATACGGAATCGATGAGGACGGAGATTTTATTAAACGTCTAGCCGTTGATAGACCGTTTTTTTCACCCTTTGCAAAGTGGGCTGCCGGAGTCAATATATCGCAACACCTTCATAATGTATCCGATAGCACGATCAGCAATATGCACTATAAGTACAATCAGCAAGATTATTGGGCTGGAAATTCCTTCCGTATTTTTAAGGGTGATACAGATTATAAACGAACCACGAATTTTATTTTAAGTGCGCGATATGTCCGAACCCATTTTCTTGAGAACCCACTCGCAACGGTGGATACACTTCAGTTTTACACCAACGAAGATTTGTATCTTACGAGTTTAGGTGTCTCATCGCGGTTGTATGTCAAAGATAAATATATTTTCAAATTTGGAGTAACGGAGGATGTTCCTGTAGGAAAAGTCATTAGTTTAACCAGTGGTTATCAGAAGAAAAACGGCTATGGACGTATATATATGGGAGGACAGTTTTCTGCGGGAGGATTTTATTCTTGGGGCTACATGAGTTCCAATTTTGAATATGGAACGTTTTTGAATGCATCAAAATTTGAACAAGGTGTTTTTAGCATTGGCGTAAATTATTTCACGAAATTGATTGAAGTTGGACGATGGAAAATCAGACAATTTGTAAAACCACGGCTTATTATCGGTCTCAATCGTACTGATTATGATAGTTTAACTTTGAATAGCGGATATGGACTCGAGGGATTTAACAGTCCATTACTATCGGGCAATAGTCGGGTTTTGTTCACCTCGCAAACACAACTCTATGCTCCATGGGATTTTATAGGCTTCCATTTTGGACCTTATGTGACCTTTTCGATGGGCGTGCTTGGCAGTGCTGAAAAAGGATTTCAGGCGGGTAAAGTCTATTCGCAAATTGGCGTTGGTGTAATAATAAAGAACGAGAATTTGGTGTTAAATACGTTTCAACTCTCCCTCTCGTTTTATCCCGAAATTCCTGGGAAGGGTTTTAACATGTTTAAAATGAACGCTTTCCACTCTGCTGATTTTGGGTTTCGCGATTTTGAAATTGGAAAACCCACAACGGTTGAGTTCCATTGAAACGGATAGAATCCCGATTTGTTGGAACAGTTTTTAGATCAATTGAGCACTTGTCTTCTAGAGTGCTAATAAATTGTGTCTGCAAGAAAACGCATGTTTTTTTCAAGTGCTTGATAAGAAGGCGTCAAGTGCAAGGCATGCAAAGACTGAAAACAGGAGTTTATTCTTCGTAAATGACTGTTTTGAAGACAAGCATAACGCAGCAATTGGCGTTTTCTTGCAAGTACTAAATACGGAATGTACTCTCAATACGATAATTTGCGTCATGCCATACGTCTTAATTGCACAAACTCTCATTCAGATAAGAACCACCTTGAAAGCGACCCAATTTAACTGATTTTTAATGGGTTGGTGCCTTTTCAAGTTGCATTTGTGTGTTCTCGATTTTTCTTTTTATTGCAGAAACCCACGATATCATTTTCACTAACAAGTCACTTTGTTTTTATAAACAACGGAATATTTCGATTTGTTTTCAAAATACTTGATGCTACATTTATACGAATTATATATATTTGCAATAAGGCATCAATGTCTAAATGAACTGATTCTGAATTCATACTCTCTATTCTCCTCAAAATGAGTTATGTAGAGGTGAGGTATGAAAGAGGTGCAATTTTAAATTGTTTTCATGAGGAGATTTCATTGCCGATAGACCTTTAATTATGAGTACTTGAAAAGCCCGGTCGTGATCTGGGGAGAGAAAATGTGACTCATCCAGTGACCAAATTGTATCTCCTTTTGCTTATACGAGTTCCAACAAGCCCCCCGATGTTAAAGGCCAAAGAATATAGTAGATTATTTTTTAGGCAAACGAACAAAACAAGTTTTTTATAATCAGTGTGGATGTAAATACCGACGTTCCAAAGGTTAGAGAACCTGTATCCTCGAATAAACTGTATAAGTAGATGTTTCTTTAGCATGGGCATTCTATCGTTGGATCGAAATAGGTATAAGAGTGTTTTCACGAAAATTGTATGCAAATGAAAAATCATTTAAAAGTACCTTTAGGAGTAGCTATGCCCATGTTGTTTAAATACGCATGGTCTAGAATAAAGGATCAGATTAAATCGGTTACCTTTATTATTTTGTACTTGGTTGTTTTTCAGACTTTAATTCTGAAAGTGCCACTGGCCAATGCCCTCAGTACTACTTTTGGTATTGCCTTGGTTATATTTGGGCTTATGTTTTTCCTCGAAGGACTTATTCTTGGTTTGATGCCGTTGGGCGAACGTGTTGGTATAAAAATGCCTCAACGTGTTGGCATTATAGTTATTGCAGCATTTGGTCTTATTTTAGGATTTGGTGCAACCCTTGCCGAGCCGGCAATTAGTGCCTTACGTATGGCGGGCTCAAGCATCACGGCGTGGGATGCTCCACTGTTATTTATGTTGTTAGAGCCATATTCAAATTGGCTGATTCTCTCCGTTGGCGTTGGTGTAGGGTTTGCTGTTGCCCTCGGAATGTTCCGCTTTTATTACAACTGGTCCATTAAACCTATTATTTATATTATTATTCCTGTTTTGCTCCTATTGTCAATTTATGCATACTATAACGACAGTTTGGCAAAGATTATTGGCCTAGCATGGGATTGCGGAGCAGTAACAACGGGAGCCGTTACAGTACCACTGGTGCTTGCTCTTGGGATTGGCGTTTCGCGTTCTTCGAATAAAGGACAGGGTTCTAGCGGAGGCTTTGGAATTATTTTGTTGGCATCTGCTTTCCCCGTGTTGGCGGTGCTAACTCTCGGCTTTTTTCTAAATACGAAAGCGCCAGCACCCACTGATGAGAAAACTTTCTTTTCCATCGAAAATAGAGAACGTGCTTTAGGGGCATTCGCCAATGAAGAACGACTTCTACAACATGCCTTTACACATGCTAGTGAAGTAGGTCGGAAATCCTTTTTTGGCAATGAAGCATCTTATAATGAGGCTTTACTAACATTAAAAAACAATCCGGAAGCACAAGCCAAATATTTGGGATTAATAACGTTGTCTGATTGGTTTAAATCAAAAGCTTCAGTTTATGAAAGGAATATTATCCATGATGTTAGTAATTCCACCAACGATGTTTCCGAAAGTTCTTTAGGTCAGGTGTTTAAAGATGAAACCATTGGAGGAATTCGGGCAGTTATTCCCCTTTCGCTATTGTTGTTACTTGTTCTTGTTTATTTTCTCAAGGAAAAAATCCGATTTAAAGACGAAGTTGCTACTGGAATCATTTTTACATTGATTGGGATGATCCTCCTAACCACCGGTATTCGATTAGGATTGGCTTCTTTGGGAGGTGAGGTAGGGGGCGAATTGCCTCGGGCGTTTGCCAAGGAGGATAAGTTTATCGATCGAGTAATGATTGATAATTTCGACACTTCGCTCTTGTTTCAAGGGATTGCTCAGGATGGAACAATCAAAACCTATTTTACGATGATTGGAAACGATGATCAACTTACCAATGTGGAATTCAATAATGACAATTATAGTGTTGATAATAAACAGTATGAACATATCCTAACTCAACCACCTTTGTTTGGCAAGCAGCTAACGATTCTTGGTTTAATATTGGTTTTAGTTTTTGCTTTTGGGTTGGGTTTTGGAGCTACTTTAGCTGAACCGGCATTAAAAGCCCTGGGTTTAACGGTTGAAAATCTAACAGTTGGCGCCATTAAACAGAAGCAAATTGTTAACATTGTTTCTCTTGGCGTTGGCATTGGGATAACGCTCGGGTTTTCTCGCATTTTATTTGATTTGCCTCTTATTTGGCTCTTAGTAGTGCCGTATGGATTGCTAATTGTACTTTCAATTTTTAGTGAGGAGGAATATACAGCCATGGCATGGGATAGTGGCGGTGTTACAACTGGGCCAGTTACTGTTCCGCTTGTTTTGGCAATGGGACTCAGTATAGGAGGCGCACTTAATATGGCCGATGGATTTGGTATTTTAGCCTTAGCTTCGGCGTGCCCCATTATTACGGTTTTATTATACGGATTGTATAAAAATGCAAGACAGAAACGTTCAATAGACAATAATTTAAAGGAGGAAAACCATGGATAGCGAAGATATAAAACCAAAAAAAGAAAAAGTATTTTCTCCCTCTCGTACCGTTTGGAGAACACAAATGAACAAAGGTGTTTATACACCACATCGAGTGAGTCGAATAACTTGCATTGTAAATCCATTGCTGGCCGATAAAGTAATCGATTTTCTCAGGAAAATTGAGGTTATGATTTATGATGAGACAGGGAGAGTCGTCAGAGAACATATTACCTCACGTCCATTTGGTTTGGCAGGCGAGGTTAGTAAACTTGAAAGTACCGCCGTTCGAATATTCCGATTTACTGTACCTCGCGAAAATTCAGTTTCAGTTACATCAGTTTTAACAGATATTGCTGAGCTGTATATTCCTGGTCGCGGATCCATTTTTTCTCAAGAGTTGATGGAGTTTTCTAATGAACCGCCCAAATGTAATACAAGTGCCTTAGACGGTTTTTTATCCGACACGTATAATTTTGAACTGCAAAACAAACTATCATATGTTATTTGCGTTCTTTCTGATCCCGGCAGTGGCGACGAAATTGCAAAAATTGCGCTCGATTTAGGGATTTGTGTTCCACTAATAACCTTCGGAACGGGAAATGATATCCGAGATCAGTTGGGACTTATCCGAATAACGATACCCGCCGAAAAGGAGATTGTTCACTTGCTTATGCCTGCACAAGATTCGGAAAGTATAATCAAATTATTGGTCGAGCATGGCCGACTTGATAAACCTGGCAAAGGATTTATTTATCAAACGCCTGTTTCTGTGGGTTTGATTGATACTCGGATGAAAATTGGAAAGCAAAAATATGCTGCCAGCATGGAGCAAATAATTGCCGCCATCGATCAATTAAAATCAGATACAACTTGGCGGAAGAGATTGGATGCTGATTTGGAAAACTCCAAAATAGGGAAGTCGATGTTGCCCCACGATAATTGCGAAGTATCTATTGTATCCGAAGAGGATAGAATCGATGTTTTGCGAGAAACCTGCCTTGAAATCGGGGCTTCGGGTGCCATAACATCTAAAGTAGTACCTATTACAAATAAGGAGGGAGTGGTTAAAACCATGATCCGTAGTGCCATCAGTGTTCCCGCTCATATGACCGACAATGTTGTTGATAAGTTGCTTGATGTCAGCACTATAAAAAAAGAGGATATCGATAGAATACAGGTTTTGGATTCTCCTGCAGCCTATGTTCGATCGTTATAAATGTACATGAATTATGCGTTTGACGTATCATGGATTTGTCAAACGCATTTTTTTGAAATTTTGCCAATAAAATAGTAGGAAACAGGGACGATTTTACCACGTTTTATATGGGTTTGTTGATAAGTTTGAGTTGTAATACTTTGTTTCTGCAGTTACTTCTTTGTCTATCCAGTTCGGTTTTGTGAAATGTTCATCTTCGCTTAATAATTCGATTTCAGCAACAATAAGTCCAGTGTTTTCACATAAGAATTCGTCAACTTCCCATGTTTTATTGTCGAAATGTATTTTGTATCTAATTTTCGACAGTTCAGAAACTGCAAATTGATCGAGCAACTCCTTTGCATCGCCTATTGGGATCTCATATTCATATTCGGGTCGTGTGGCTCCTATGGTAGCTCCTTTTATGGTTAAAAAGCCCTTTTCGTTTGTTTGCCTAACTCGAATTGTTTTATCCGGATCGGTTAATAAATAGCCTTGTCGATAGGGATGACCCATTGGTTTTTCAAGAGTTTTCCAAATATCATGGTTCACCAAAAATTTTCTTTCGATCTCTTTTGCCATAGTATGGTTTGTTTGTTTTATAGGAAAACAATAATTCTTATCGAGAACTATATAAAGACTTCGATCTCTTTTCGTTGGCTGGCTATAATCTCCAAGTTTTTTATAAAAGCAATAAATTCTTCATTCCGAATCGCTCTTGAACCCGTTGGGCATACATTGATGCAACTACCACAACCGATACACAAATCACCATCGGTTAATCGAAAGTTGCTTTCATTAATTGCGTTAACCGGACAATTTTCTGCACATAACCCGCACAATATACATTTTTCGTCGCCTGTGGGGACTTGGTGTGTTTTTAACGGATTATAAGGATAATTCCCTTTCACGTATAGTTCTGGTAATGAATTAATAGAGTTTGTTTTATTAATCTTATACTTCAATTTATTTATGTAATCAAATATTTGCAAATCATCTTTTTCGTCGGGTCTATTGGCGGCAACATTCTTATTAAAACAATGCTCGGCTATTATGGCTGCACCCGAAATAACCTTCATTCCCACGTGCATTAAGTTATCTTTTAATTCAAGTAAAGCATCGCCATATTCTCTATTCCCGTAACTTACAATGGCAACAACTGGTGTGTCGTTCCCTTTGATGTTTTTAAATATCTCTTTCGACAATTCAGGCAATCTATCGGCATATACAGGGAATCCAATGACCACCAAATCGTCGCTTTTGAAATTATGTTCCATCATTCTGTTTTCCACCAAATTTAAGTTAATCTCTTGTATATCATAGTTTCCAATTTCATGGGCTATTTTATTTACAATTTTCTTTGTTGTGCCGTTGGGCGAAAAATAGATGGATGTAATTTTGTTTATTTTCATAATTGTCTTTCTTGCAATAGATTAATAGGTTATTGCTCGTTTGTATCACGTTCATTCATTACGTATAATGCTGATCTATAACAAATCTTCTATTTCGCACTTCTTGTTCATTCGATCAAGCGATATTGTTTTTGATATTTCGTCTGCTATATTGAGTAGTTCGATAGCTTTTCTTAGATATAATTCTGCATTTTCACGATTTTTATTCATTTCAATAATTCCAATTTCTTTCAGATATTCGGATAAAATCTCCAAATGTCCGGCGTTTAATTTCCGACTTTTTAAATAATTAGGGAGTTCGTTTATCGAAAGGGTGGTGAGTTTATCAATATTAATGTCAAGTTCACTTTGTAAACTTTGATTTGTCAGCTCTATTCCTTGCGATACTTTACCATTCGATTTCAATCCAAGAAAATTAGACAATATTTTTGCTAAAACTTTTCCTAATTGATCAATTTGATCTTTCAATAAATCTCTTTGTTCCATGTGGTTTTGTTCTCTACTTTGTCAAAAATAGCGAATTTTTAGCAAAATAAGCAATCTCCTATTCTTTGTGGTTTGTTGTTTATTTTCTATTCTGTGGCGTCTCCTTCTAGTAAAAATGTTTTCAATTTGTAGTGTAAATAGTTGTATATGAAATATAAAATAAAGAATACCTAAATAAACTATTTAGGTATTCTTAGCTGTTTTTGTTATCTTAATGTCTTTTCAGGAAATCAGAGATTATTACTGTTATAACTCTCTAATTTTAAATGGTTTAACTTTCCAAATGTTCTCACAATAGTCTTGAATGGATCGATCGGAGGAGAATTTTCCCATTCGGGCAACATTTAGAATTGCTTTTCTGTTCCATTCCGAAGGGGTTTTCCATGTTTCGGCAACAATATCTTGGCAGTTTATGTACAATGGGTAATCGGCCATGAGCATAAACGGATCGTGCCATAAAAGGGTGTTTGTAATGGGTCTGAAAAGATTGGTGTCGCCTTTGGAGAAATAGCCTGAATTAATCATATTGATTACCTCGCGCAATTCCTCATTGTGATTATATACAAAATATGGATCATATCCATTGCGTTTGGTCTCTTCAACTTGTTCGGCGGTGAGTCCAAATAGAAAGAAATTGTCTTCGCCAACCTCATTTCTAATTTCAACATTGGCACCATCGAGTGTTCCAATGGTAAGTGCACCATTCATGGAAAACTTCATATTACCCGTTCCACTTGCCTCTTTTCCAGCGGTTGATATCTGTTCTGAAAGATCGGCCGCTGGGTAAATGGGTTGTGCATTGGTTACATTGAAATCGGGGAAAAAGACCACTTTAAGTCGGTCTTTTACATCCGGGTCGTTGTTTATTACATCGCCAACTGAAGTAATGAGTTTAATTATGAGTTTAGCTGTATGATATCCTGGGGCTGCTTTACCTCCAAAAATAAAGGTGCGTGGTGCCAGATCAATGTTTGGGTTTCGCTTTATTCGTAAATATCGGGTTATGATGTTCAATACATTCAAATGTTGCCGTTTGTATTGATGAATTCGTTTTACCTGTATGTCGAACATCGATGATGGATCTACAATAATTCCCGTTCTTTGCTTTATAAGTGCGGAGAGGTTTGTTTTATTCTCTAACTTTACCTTTACGAATTGTTCCCTAAAGGCAGCATCGTCAGCAAAGCATTCCAGTTTACGTAGTTCATCAAGTTGACCAGGCCATTTGTCTCCAATTGAGTCTGTTATCAATTTACTTAATCCCGGATTGCTTAATAATACAAAACGTCGTGGAGTAACTCCATTGGTGACATTTATAACTCGTTTTGGAAACATATCAACCCAATCGTGCAGAATGTGCTGTTTTAGAAGTTCAGTGTGCAATGCAGCCACACCATTTATTGTATTGCTTCCAACACATGCTAAGTTGGCCATGCGAATGTATTTTTCACCAGTTTCATCAATGAGCGACATTCGTGATAGCTTACCTTGGTCTCCCGGAAAATGTTCGCTTACCTCTTTAAGAAATCGGTGGTTGATTTCATAAATAATGTCGAGTACTCGGGGCATTAGGTATCCAAAAAGGCCCACCGACCATCTTTCCAATGCTTCGGGTAATAATGTGTGATTTGTATAACTAAACGTTTTTCGGGTGGTTTCCCATGCATCATCCCAATCAATTTTGTGATCATCCACTAAAATACGCATCAATTCGGCTACTGCCACCGAAGGATGTGTGTCGTTCAGCTGGATGGCCCAACGTTTATAAAAATCTTCAGGCCTGCCAAAACTTTTCAGATGAATGCGCATCATGTCTTGCAGGGAACATGAAACAAAGAAATATTGCTGCTTTAAACGTAATTTTTTTCCTTCCAATAGCTCGTCGTTGGGATAGAGTACCTTGCTTATATTCTCTGATTTAACTTTGTATTCAACGGCCTTGTAATAATCACCAGTATTGAACGATTTAAAATCGAACGACTCTTCGGCTTCCGACTTCCACAAACGAAGAAAATTGCACGATGGAACATTGTAACCCATTATTGGCGTATCGTATGGAATTCCCGTAACCATATAGTCTGAGTTCCAATTACAAGCCTTACGTCCATCTTCTTCCATGTAATATTCGGTATGACCGCCAAAGTGTACATTTACAGCAAGTTCGGGGCGCGCACTCTCCCACGGATTTCCTTTTCGCAACCATTTGTCGGTTTTTTCGACTTGCCATCCATCGCGGATATCTTGGTCAAAAATGCCAAATTCGTAGCGTATGCCGTATCCAATGGCTGGAACCTGAAGTGTTGCCATGGAATCGATATAGCAAGCAGCCAAACGCCCTAATCCACCATTGCCCAATCCCGGTTCTTCTTCTTGAGATATTATTTCGTCGAAACTAAACCCAAGCTCTTCAACAGCTCGTTTCATTTCATCTAAAATATTCAGCGCAATGAGGTTAACCCCCAATTGTGGCCCCAAGAGAAACTCGGCTGACAGATAACTAACCACGCGTACATTATCTGAAAACACAGCGTTCATTGTTCGATGCTCTCTTGATAAAAGCCGATCACGTACTGTATATGAAACTGCCATATAGAGGTCGTTCAGTGATGTGTTTGCAATGTTTCGGCCTTGTTGGTAAAATAGATGTTCTAGAATTGCCTGCTTTAGGGATTCTGAATCCATTCCACTTCGTACATCAATATTTAGTTTTGGAGTACTCTTGGACTCCTTATCGCTATTCTCGTTCTTCTTTGCCATGGGGTGTGTTTTGTGTTTTAAAATTATTATCGCAATTAAAGATACGAAAAATAATCTCTATATCGAAATAGAAGGTTTTCTTTTATCGTTACGTGGAATTTCGAAGATTCGTTTTATTGTAATTAAAGTGCAAGTGTTTGAAAGTTAATTACTAAAAATTGTGTTTAATAGGTGTGGTTTTCTATTCTGAATTGTCAGTTTTTCTGTTTCCAACGGATTGGCGGCTCGGAAATCCAGCTGGAATTAAAGCATAATTTGAAAAATAGAGTGTTTAATCGGTTCGCTTTATTTCGGAATTGACACATTATAACCGATTAATGAGCATAGATTATCAGTTTCCCACATGAATCCAAACCCCGTTCCCTTTTTTTGTAATAGTCGTACCCTCAATTTTAAAGATTATTTTACCTTTGTCTAAATTCAATTTAGTTGTATAAACAAGAATCATGACACAGAAAAGACTATTTTTAATCGATGCTTACGCTTTAATATATCGCAGTTATTTTGCTTTCATTAAAAATCCTCGCATGACAACCACCGGAATCAATACTTCCGCTGTCTTTGGGTTTGCTAATACGCTGTTTGAACTTTTAAAAAAGGAGAACCCAAATTATATGGCCATTGGTTTCGATTTGAGTCAACCTACATTTCGGCATACCATGTTTCCGGATTATAAAGCGCATCGCGACGAAACTCCGGAGGGGGTTAAAATTGCGATCCCATATGTCCGCCAGTTTGCGAAAGCAATGGGAATCCCAATTATTGAACAGCCTGGATATGAGGCCGATGATGTTATTGGAACCATTGCCAAACGGGCTGCCGAAAACAATTTTGAAGTTTTTATGATGACTCCCGATAAAGATTATGGACAGTTGGTCGATGACAATATCAAGATGTATAAGCCAAAGAGTTTTGGTGGAGGATTTGAAGTTCTGGGGAAACAGGAAATTTGCGAAAAATATGGAATTAGCGATCCACTTCTGTTAATCGAGATTCTTGCTCTTTGGGGCGATACTTCCGATAATATTCCCGGAGTCAAAGGTGTGGGCGAGAAGACGGCAGCGAAACTTATAACGGAATACGGCTCAATTGAAGGGATTTACGAAAATATCGATAACATAAAGGGGAAACTGCGGGAGAATCTCATCGAAGGCAAGAAGCAACTTGCAATATCGAAAACCTTAGTTACCATCATTACCGACGTTGAAACTCCCTACGATTTGGAAGAGATGAAAATAGGGGAACCCGATATGGAAGCCATTGATGCTTTATTTACTGAACTTGAGTTTCGGAATCTACGACAACGTTTGGTCAACAATGCTGTTCTAGCTCCATCGGTTCCCGTTAAAAAAGCCTCGACGCAACAAACGTTGTGGGATATGGGAACCGACGACGACAAAGAGTCGTTCAATAGCATTGCCAATTACAAAACCTTAAGTGATTTTGAACACGATTACGTTTTAATCGACAATCGGGATGCACTTGATGCGTTCTTGTCCACATTTACTTCAAATACGACGTTTAGTTTCGACACTGAAACCACTGGGCTTGATGCAATTTATGCAACCATAGTTGGAGTTTCGTTGTGTGCTCAACCAGGAAAAGCTTGTTATATTTCCACCGGGAATGAATTGACCGATACCGATATTGTTGAAAGCATCCGTCCTTTGCTTGAAAATGAGATGAATACCATTATTGGACAAAATTTAAAGTATGACCTTTTGGTGTTGCGAAAATATAATTTGGTTGCCCGTGCAACATTAATTGATACCATGCTTGCGCACTATTTGATTGAGCCCGAACAGCGCCATAATATCGATTTTCTGGCGTTGAACTATTTGCAGTGGCAAAAAATCAGCACCGAATCTATTTTGGGCAAAAAGGGGAATAGTCAATTGAATATGAGTCAATTGAGTGCTGCACAAATTTGCGATTACGCATGCGAAGATGCCGATGTTGCCTTTCGGTTGTGGGAGAAATTGAAGCCCGAACTCGAAAAGCATGATTTGATGGAGGTGTTTAACACCATTGAAATGCCATTGGTTCAAGTGCTTGTGGACATGGAATTTACAGGCGTAAAATTGGATGTTGCGGAACTGGGTCGCTTAAAGGAGCAGTATCAGAAAGATTCGGACGAAATTGAGCGAAAAATATTTGAACATGCTGGTTATGAACTCAATATCGCTTCACCAAAGCAGCTTGGAGAGTTGCTTTTTGCACGACTTAAAATTACCGATAAACCAAAACTAACGAAAACCAAACAGTTTGCCACCGGCGAAGAGGTGCTGAGCGAACTGCGCGATAAACATCCAATTGTAAATCTTATTTTGGATTATCGTGAGTTGCAGAAACTCTTGAATACTTATATCGATGCCCTTCCTAAATTGGTGGATCCTAAAAATAATCGAATACATACTTCTTATAATCAGGCAGTAACTAGTACCGGGAGGTTGAGTAGTACCAATCCAAACTTGCAGAATATCCCAATTCGCGATGCTCGCGGAAAAGCCATTCGAAAAGCATTTATTCCTTCCGACGAACAGCATGTGTTGTTGGCGGCAGACTATAGCCAAATTGAGTTGCGGATTATGGCTCATTTAAGTCAGGATACCAATATGGTTGCAGCCTTTGAAAACGACAAGGATATCCATCAAGATACTGCTGCTAAACTCTATGGAATTGCGCCCGAAGAGGTTACTCGTGAGCAACGAGGACATGCTAAAGGCGCCAATTTTGGGATTATTTACGGAATTTCGTCCTACGGTTTGGCGAATAACACAGGTCTTTCGAATCGCGATGCTAAGCAATTGATCGATAATTACTTTATTACTTTTCCTCATGTTAAAGCGTTTATGGACTCCTCCATCCGTTCGACCCGTGATTTGGGATTCGCAAAAACAATTATGGGGCGCAAACGGTTTCTTCCCGACATCCGATCGGCCAACGCTGTCGTTCGAGGTGCTGCCGAACGAAATGCTATTAATGCTCCAATTCAAGGTTCATCGGCCGATATGATAAAGTTGGCTATGGTGGAGATTCACAAGGAGATGAAGATGCGGAAAATGAAAAGCAGAATGATTCTGCAAGTGCACGACGAACTTGTATTTGATACCTTGAAAGAGGAGGGTGAAGCGTTACGTTTATTGGTTGAGGATAAGATGTTGAATGCCATTTCGTTGAATGTTAAATTGAAGGTCGATATTAATACGGGTAATGATTGGCTACAGGCTCATTAATTAAAGGTTATAAAATGCGATTATTTGCAACTATTGTGGTGTTGTTCTTCATGGGCAACGCTTTGGCACAGCCAAAATTGATGAATTATAGGGTTTGGTCCGATTTTAAACCGGAACGGGTTGGAGATTTGTATATCCGTATAGAAAACTCCAATTTTTTCGACAATTACGAATATTCATCGCCCCATGCCGTGGGACAAACCTTAATTGGCGCTTGGGGAAGGATTATGGGCGAATATTATTTCAATGAACAGTTGAAGATGCAAGTTGGGGTTAATGGTTTAAAATATACAGGACGGGAAACATTTTCCAATATTTCCGAGTGGTTTTCGGTCGAGTATCGTCCTTATCCAAAGTTACATCTTTTGCTTGGAAATATAGACTACTATTCAGTGCTCGGACTTCCCGAACCTATGTATGATCCAACCCTTTTTTCCATAAAACCCATTAACCGTGGGTTGCAAATAGCATTTTTTGATCGATATGCAGACGCTAAATTGTGGCTCGATTGGGAGCAATTTATTGTTCAAGGGGATATCTTTCAAGAGATTTTTACCGCTGGAATTAGCACCGAAATTAAGTTGAACGATTCCATTTCGAATTGGGGCATAATATTCCCAATTCATATGTTAGGGAGGCATCATGGAGGCGAAATTGATAACGCTGGAAATAGTATTGAGTCTTTAATGAATTATTCATTTGGAGTGAAATCCTATTTTTGGATTCATGATGTTAAGTTGGTTTCAAGTGTGAGTCTTCTAATGTTTAATGATATAACCAAATCGTATCGACAACCCTTTATTAAGGGATCAGCACTTTATGTGAAAAGTATGGCATTGTATAAGAATCTGCAGTTTGGAGGTTTATATTGGACTTCTGATAATTATTTTGCTCCTCACGGTCATCCTATTTATCAAAGTTATACTTCACTTAAACCATCTCAATGGTTTGAAAAACAGAAAATCATTGCTATCCAATCCGATTATCATATTAATATTGGAAAAGCAGCAAAACTCTTTATAGAAGCGGATGTGTGGTATGATTTGAAACATAAGAAAAATAATTTTTCCACCGGTTTAAAGTTGATTATTATGGAAGATTTCTTTGTACGGAAAATTAAGAAACAGAATCCTTAAAAGAGTGCAATCAATGACGGAATCCCCTCTCTTTAATGTCCATACGCATCGTTTCGACAATCATGCTTTGATTCATATTGATGCGCTTAATTGTCAAATTCCAAAGGATGTTAATTTGAACAATTATTGGTTCTCCATCGGGATTCATCCATGGGATACAGAGAGGATAAATATTAGCGAAGTGCCGATATTATTAGCTCGTTGTTTTGAGGAAATACACCCCATTGCCATTGGTGAATGTGGTGTCGATCGGTTACGTGGTGCTTCTATCGATATTCAATTGACTGTTTTTGAGCAACATGTGGAGTTTGCGACGAAAAAGAATCTCCCTGTTATTGTTCATTCTGTCCGTGCCATCAGCGACATTCTTCCAATTCTGAAAAAGTATAATACTACAACATTCGTTTTTCACGATTATCGTGGAAATTGGGTACAAACAGAAACGCTACTCCAATTGAATTGTTATTTTTCATTTGGGGCTTCAGTTTTGAGACCAAACGAAAAGTTTCTCGAAGTGATCAGGAAAATACCCAGTTGTCGCCTTTTGTTGGAGACCGATGAGGCCGATTCTACTCTGCTTCCCTTAATTTTGGAACAAGTGGCGACCATTAGAAAGGTGAACCCAAAAATGTTGGAAATAGAGATACGTGAAAATGTTGAATTTGTGTTTTTTAAAAGTGTTGAACATGGTTAGAGAGATAAAAGTATGATTCCGGAATGGCTCCACCGAACGGAGTTGCTGTTGGGCAGCGACGCCATGAAAAAATTGCAAAATAGTAAAGTCTTGATTGTGGGTCTTGGAGGCGTTGGTTCCTGGGCTTCGGAACTTATT
>JAQVXQ010000173.1 GCA_028709085.1 Salinivirgaceae bacterium
TTGTTCACCTTTAAAACATCGCCTTCAAAAAACTGTGAAATGCCTCTGTAAAAATAGATTTCTGGCGAATACTCCTTAATTTTAATCGCCATATTAAAATGGGAGATTGCATTCTTGTACTGTCTTTTATCTGATTTTCCTAACAGATAGTAGGCATAACCTAGATAGTATTGGACTTCAAATAATTTTGGTTGATAGGAGCGTGCTATTTCTAAGTAATCGATTGCTTCATATGGTTTTTCTAGAAAACACAACGACATACCTTTGCCCAAATTTCCAAGCACAGAGCTTGGTTTATTCGCCAGTAATGATTCAAAATGATTCAGTGCTGATTGGTAATCAATGGAACAGTGAATTTTTAACCATCCTTTATAGTAAAAAATGGTGTCGTTATTTGGGTTGGCTGCCATCCTTGAATCAATCAACGTAATGGCTTCATTGCATTTCCCTTTTGCATGTAATGAGTCAATTATTATTTTGTATTTAGCAGCCGATTGACCATACGCAAATAAAGGAAATAGACACAAAATTAGCGATATACTTCTCATAGGTACTTTTTTGGGTTTGTTTGACGAGATGTAATTGAAGGAACAGTGATTAATTATGCTTTTCCCATATCTTTCAATGCTGTTCAAATTTAGCTCATTTTTTTGATTTATTTTGTGTTTTTGACATAATGATGAAAAATCACCTAATTCGTCGTTATCTGGTTTTCAAAACATTTAAGAACATTTAAAATGCAACCCTATCGTAGCTAAAGCTCGTAGGGAAGCCATTCGATTGTATACTTTTGATGTATCGGTGTTTTAAAATTCAAAATATCCGTAATCGACATCGTTCTACATTTCATTAACTTCGTCCTTGTCGAAATATTTCGGATTAAAATCCGCACCAAGCCATCGCATTGATGTCTGCATTATTTCATGAAAGTCGAACAACAATAAATCTGAGGGGATCAACAATTGACGTCATATTTTTGGTTTTGATTCGTTCAGCGAAATTTGGTTTTGATAAATCATAATCGGTTGATTTTTCTCATTCAGGGTTGTAAGCTGTACAATATCAAATCGTTGTCTTTCTGGGATTATCGCAATTATCCTAAAACATATAATTGCGAGTATTTGCTGGGCTCGACGTTTTTTAATAATTTTAGAATGTAAGTACTTTATCGCTGTCCAGAACCCAGTCGGCCAATTCGCCCATGGTTGATTTCTCGGCCCCTTGAAAATAGGGATGGTTTTTATAAATTCCACAGCGCGCCATGCAGGTTCCGCAAACTTTAACTTCTGCTTTATTGGTAATTAACTCCTTCAACATGTGCGATAAATCCTGATCGTAGCCTTCCGGAGGTTTGCAGACATCTCTTGCCATGTCCACCGAATCGTTCATTAAAAATATCCGATTTCGTGGCCTTTTTTTCGCAATGTGTCGGCAAGTCGAAGTCCGTTCCAGGTAACATCGGTGTTGTCGTAAGGCTCACGGTTAAAAATGATCAATATTTTCATTTCTGTAATTTTACTTTATTAAACAGGTTGATGTTGTAATATAAAACGTTGGAAATCTTTAGGTTTGTTTCTGTTTTGTCCTTTATATCGATTTGATGAAGGAGAGAACATTTTGGTTAGCCTTTTAATTTCCAACGTTTTGAATTTAGTTGTGTTATTTATTTAGTTCGTCAAGAATTTCCTGAATGTCGTCTAAACAACTGCCACAAACAGTTCCGGCAGTTGTTTCTTCGCCAACTTCCTCAACGGTTTTCAGTCCCTTTTCCTTGATTGCTTTCACAATTTCGCTTTTGTAAATTTCGTTACAATTGCATACCACAATGTCATTTTCCATTTTCATGCAAGTTTAAGCAATGTTGAAAATTTTCATGTCTTCCTCAACGGTTTTAATGGTTTGCACGCCAAATTTTTCTTGTACTACTTTAAGAACATTGGGTGTCATAAAACCGGGTAATGTTGGTCCAATATGCGTGTTTTTTATACCAAGATAGAGTAGTGCGAGATGCACAATTATTGCTTTTTGCTCGTACCATGCAATGTTGAAAACAATGGGAAGTTTATTGATGTCGTCTAAATTTAGAACTTCTTTAAGTTTCAGCGCAACCAATGCCCATGAGTAACTATCGTTGCATTGTCCAGCATCCAGAACTCTTGGAATTCCGTTAATATCGCCAAGTTGAAGCTTGTTGTATCGGTATTTTGCACAACCCGATGTTAGAATTACGGTGTCTTTTGGTAGGTTTTTAGCAAAATCGGTGTAGTATTCGCGTGTGCTTTGTCGTGCATCGCAACCCGACATTACAACCATTTTTTTGATTGCGCCTGAATTTACAGCTTCCAGAATTTTGTCGGCTAGCGCTAACACTTGATTGTGTGCAAACCCAATTGTAATATCTCCGTTTTCAATTGCAGTGGGCGCTTTACACGTTTTTGCCATGGCAATAATTTCTGAGAAATCTTTGTGTCCATTGGCTAATTTTTTATCCACGCGTTTCCATCCGGGCATTCCGGTTGCGCCTGTTGTAAATACCCTGTCATTATAGGTATTTGCCTTTTTTGTTGGCACAAGGCAGTTTGTAGTAAATAGAATAGGTCCATTAAATGTCTCAAATTCTACAAGTTGTCGGTGCCATGCATTTCCATAGTTTCCAACCAGATGTTTGTATTTTTTCAATGTTGGGTAGGCGTGTGCCGGCAACATTTCAGAGTGTGTATAGATATCGATTCCTTTTCCTTCGGTTTGAATTAAAAGTTGCTCTAAATCTTTTAGGTCGTGTCCGCTTATAAGAATACCCGGATTTTTTCCAACCCCAATATTTACTTTCGATATTTCGGGGTTTCCAAAGGTTGTTGTGTTTGCTTTGTCAAGCAAAGCCATTGCTTTTACGCCACATTCGCCGGTTTTCATTACCCAATCCAACATGTTGTTTAAGTCCATTGGTTTTGTAATCATAACCAACGACTCTTCCATGAAATTATAAATATCTTGTTGTTCAAAACCCAGATTAAAGGCGTGTTCAACATATGCAGCAACTCCTTTTATCCCAAAAAGGATATATTGTTTCAGAGATCGAATATCCTCGTTTGTATCATAGGTTAGAATGCCCACATGATTTGCTTTCTCTAGGTATTCTTGGTCGTTTGATGCTTTCCAAGTAATTGAATCATGTTTTTCGGTAAGCGTAATTTTACCCTTTAGTGCATCGCGATGCTTGAAACAATCTTTAATTGCGTCTAAAAGTGAATCGTCGTCAAAGTTTGCATTTGTAATTGTCATAAACAGACAATTGGTTATGTGTTTACTTTCGGCATTGGTGTCAATTCCCTTTTTTCGTGCTTCAATGGTTGCATACGAAAGACCTTGACAGGCAAACATTAATAGATCCTGAATGTTTGCAGTAACTTCTTTTTTTCCACAAACTCCGTTAATGGTACAACCAATGTTTTTGGCTGTCTCTTGGCACTGATTACAAAACATACTCATATTCGTTTGTTTTTAAGTTATTAATTAAGGAAAATTATTTCCCACTTTATATGAACTTGCTGTGAATTCTTTCTGATATCAATCCTTGTTTGCTGAAAATCAAAAACGAAAGATAGTAATATGTTTAAAGAATTCCAAATCTGGTATCTGGAATTGAATCACTGTTTGCGGTGTATTTTCATGTAGTGCGTATTCGAGTGAAACACTGAATATAGATTCTTTATTGATGTGGAAACGTTCCATAATTCCCTTTTTTTATTATTGGTATTTTATTCGATGTCAAATGATTATTTTAGGGCATTACAAAGGAATAATTGAAATTTTGGTGGGAGCGGGGTATTCCAGTCGAACGAATGTTAAATAGTCTTTGCAAGAAAACGCCAAATTACTCATAAAGCGTTTATTTTTGGTATTCGTGAATTGCTCTGCTTATTTCTGCGTTATTCTCGTTTTTGGAACAATCATCCCGATAAGAATACGGGACAGGCTTAGTCTTTGCCGATTTCTTATCAAAGCCAGAAAAATAAGATGATTTCCGGGGCTAATCCACTGACACTAATTATTGAGTACAACATTAAAATAGTTGGGTTTTCAGATCCAATAAGCCTGAATTAGCGTACATTTGTATCGTATTAAATGCTTATGATGAATAGGTTAAATAAGAATTTTATAAATCACATTCTCTGCTTTGTTCCAATTCTGTTGCTTAGAGAGAATATGGGTTCTTTTTTATTTCTATATCTGTATTCCCTCGCTTTTTTTTAAATATTAAATTTCACAGATGGATTGGAATATATCCGCAAAATTGATTGTGTTATTTAATTCAAGAAAAATGAAACCATATTATAGACATCTAAATACTATTTTTAACAGTAATTCGGAACAATACTCCTATTATAGCGGCTTGTTAAACTGGGTAAATTCATCACAAGCCTCTATTTTTCAAGACGAACGTGACATACTTCTTAAAGAAATTAGAAGTAAAATGCACTCTTCCTATAATAACTTAAAGCCATGGTATTACTCCTTGTCTCGTGGATGTGAAATCTGCGCAGCGGGAAAATGGTCATGCTTATTTATTAGTGGAGTTTGTAATGCGAAGTGTTTTTTTTGTCCTGCACCACAAGATCAGGATGATATCCCAACTTCGCAGATGAAATCATTTAACACCTCACAAGAATATGTTGATTATATCAATATGTTTGGGTTCAAAGGAGTTGCCTTTTCAGGCGGAGAGCCATTGTTAAATGCCAGTAAAACAATTGAATACATAAAAGCAATACGCATAAAATGCGATCCCGAGATATGGATTTGGGTTTATACAAATGGGTTGAGTGGAACCCGTGATATCTATAAAAAATTGCATGAAGCGGGTGTAAATGAAATTCGATTTAATTTGTGTGCCACAAATTACAATGTCGATATTTTAAAGGATGCAGTTCCCTTCATTGCCAAGGTAACGGTGGAAATTCCTGTTGTTCCCGAAGATTTTGAGAAACTTAAACTTTTAATCCCTCAACTTATAAAAGCAGGGGTAAGCAATTTAAACATACACGAATTAAGACTTACACAGCATAATGCTGCCTTATTGTCGCAAAGAGATTATACCTATGCTCATGGTCACTCACCCATGGTTATTGAATCCGAAATTGCAGCCCATAAAGCTGTTGTTATTTGCATATACTTCAAAATTTGAAATAGAAATTAATTACTGTAATTTTCCCTTTAAATCGAATTTCCAGAAAGTGGGATACAAAGAAATTATTGCGCAGAAATATGTAAAAGCCGAACAAGAAATTACCGCAAACGGATATATTCGAAACATTACTGGCAGTAAAGGGAAGGTAAAGCTTAATCAGATTGAGGAGAATGATCATTTGTCAATCCAATATCAGTCAATTGTTATTAAAGAGGTGAGTTCTGATTCTCCAAAGAACGATTTTATTGAAATAGGAGGTAAACCCTATTCCTTTGAACTGTTGAATAATGGAGGCGAAATAAAAATAACTACCGAAGAGTTTTTGGATGCGCTGAAGGTTGTTGCTCCAGAAGAAATTACAAACAATGATATTTACCGAATATATAATTTTGAAACAAAGGATTCCGAATTTCCTGATTATATGTAGAGGCAAGGCATCGCAATGTCTCTACGTCGTATAACCACAAACGCATTCAATTGTACAAACGGAAAATGTTCGGCTATTTCCAACCAATATTTTTCGGTCAATTCCCCAATTTCTGAGAACATCGTGTTGCCATCGGCGATATCATCAAAATAACATTTCCGATTTTTTGTGCAGATGGTTACAAAACAGGGCGCATTCCATCCATAATCCCAATTTTGCAATCATGTCATTTCTAAATTTGGCAACTGAAATATCAGTTTTAATGCTATTTTAATTTATTGATTTTGTGTACATTACATTTTTATTTAATGCCTTGTCAATGATTTTATTCGCAATCATATGCTTTTAAATCATAAAAACGTGTACATTTGTAAAATCTAAAACGATTTAGATTTGTTTAGATGAAGATTGAAACCTAAGTTAGTGGCTTTATAATATGAATGTTAGCTCTGATTTTAGAGCAAACATAATTAACCATAATTTAAACCGTCTTACAGTGAGAAAGATCTATCCTTTGTTTCACGTGTCGAATAAAGCATTCATAATGCTTCTTTCTCTGTTTTGCACAACCTCGGGCTTTGCACAACTCAAAGAGATTACGGGTGCGGTTTACGCAAAAAAAGACCGAGAACCATTGCCTTTTGTAAACCTCATTGCCAAAGGTGCAACATTGGGAACAACCACTGATTTTGACGGGAAATTCACCATTTCGGTTCCTCAAAACACCCAGTTTTTAATATTCTCGTTTGTGGGCTACAAATCGGATACGTTGGATATTGGCGATAAAACAACGTTGGAGGTGTATTTGACCGAAACGGCTGAAATGCTCAACGAAGTAGTTGTAACTGCGCTCGGTATAAAACGCGATAAAAAAGCCCTTGGCTACTCGGTTCAGCAAGTATCGGGCGATGAGCTGCAAGTAACCCGCGATGCAAGCGTAATTAACCAACTTTCCGGTAAAGTAGCTGGAC
>JAQVXQ010000174.1 GCA_028709085.1 Salinivirgaceae bacterium
TACTAGAATGAGGGGTGCATGGTGGGGATCAAGCCACCAGCAAACACCCTCTTTCCAATACTAATTTTTCTAATTATTAAAGGACACGTCGTCCTTGAATTATTCTAAGAATTACTGCAATAAGAGCGATTACTAAAAGAATGTGAATAATTGCACCCGCTCCATACCCAATAAATCCTACTGCCCAAGCAATAATTAAAATAACTGCAATAATGTAAAGTAGATTTCCCATGATTTTCGTATAAGTGATGTTATGAATAATATGTAATTGTTTACAGCCCTCTATTAATATCTATTTTATATCTATTGGCAAAAAGAATCAAAAAGGCCTTAATAGCATTTGTTAATTCGCTGAATTTTTGTTTCTAGCGATTGGCAAACAAAATAATTTGATTGATTCCTTGGAAATTAGACTAATCTCCTATTCCCATTAATTACGAAGGATTTTCATTTTTCTTCTGCACAACGCTCTGTAAAAGAAATTGGCCGATTGATTTTATTGTCTCCGAATGTTGCGATACAAAACTCGAAACCCCAATTTGAATCGCTAAACCAAGAAGCTTTCGAAAAGGATTCTTGGATGTACCCACTACTATTTTCTTTGATAGATACCCACTTCCATAACCAACTGCACTAGTGAGTACATTGTTGCCTAAATCGGACGATGATACCAAGTCATTTAAGGTCGCCTTAATTAGATTAGCAGGTTTTATACTTTCGTAGATTTGGTGAAATTCACTCCTTAAAAGCTCACCTTTTATGCTCTGCTCTATTTCCAATAAACGAATAGCCTCTTTGAGATCTTTTGTTGAGTTTATATTTTGCATACGATTTTATTTAAGAATCTTTTTAATAATAGAATGGCGGATATTTTTCTTAAAATGCTTACTAAATATGAAATGAAAGCCTAGTCCTACCACAATATAAAAAGTGGCAATTGCAAAAAATCCGAAATATATTTTGCCAAGTATCTCGCCAAGCCAAAAGGCTAATCCCAAATTTAGGAAAAGCATGAAGGAGGCGAATAAAACATATACAATTAACTTTGATATAAGAGAGGAGGCAAGATCGGCGGTTTTATCCAGTGTTTTCAGTCTAAACAGCTCATAACTTGTTTTAGCGTAATCGGTTGCCTTTTCAAAGAGCTGTTCAATTTTAATTTCTAAGTTTTCCATGATTTCATTTTTCATATATGGTTATCCGTTTTTGCACCCCAATTCATATTTCATTTTCTGCATTTACACAAACGATTATGCCAACAAAGGGGGGGGTGATTTTCTTCGTAGATAATTAATATTGAGTCCATTCTGAAAATAGGATTTCACATTTTTCAAAAAAGACTCAATATCTACATTTCTATTTAGTGTCAGTAAGAAAACACCATCATGCGCGTTCACCCTTGGCTTTTGCCTTTTCAACAGCTTCTGCTGCTTCTTCAGTTGCCTGCTCGTATCTCTCAGATACATTTTCAACAAATTCGTTGAACTTGTCTTTAACTGCGTCGGCTAAATCACCCGTTTTTTTCGATATTTTTTCTCGGGTATCTGAACCTTTTTCTGGGGCAAATAAAACTCCTAGCAATGCTCCTACTGCAGCACCTGCCAATACTCCTAACAAAATTTTTCCTTTGTCCATTTTTTTGTTTTTTAAATTGTTAATAAATACTGTACGTTAATTCATGTTTTGTTTTCATTGAAAACAATCTGTCATTTAATCCGAGTTTTCGATTGACAATTCATTCTAAACCAATGTCATTTAAGAATAAATAATCGACCTAATCTAGCAAATTTCAGCTCTTGGAATCAAATTAAGATGATAATTAAAATAATAATAAGAATCAACGTGCCTGTTCCAATATATACAACACTATACCCCTGACGAATGTTCTTTTTAATTGTCTTGAGTTCTTTTGTCAAGACTCTTTTTTCATTCCATGTTAAGTCGGATTTATCCATATTATTGATCTCCTCAACCCGTTTTGTAAGTCGGTTAATCTCATTTTCCGATAATGCATTTTCATGGTTCACAGGGCGTGCTGTGTTATCCATGTTTGATTCTGGATTTGCAGTATTTGCAAATGCGGATGATATACTGAACGAGAATATCACGAAACAGAGAAGAAAGATGTTTTTTTTCATTTTAATTTGCGTTAAATAGGTTAATTATTACAATGTTAAAGGTACTGCTCAACTCAATAAATGTGTTACACTATTGTAATTTTAAGTTATACATTTCACATATTAAATTTCAGCAAGAAATTATCTAGTTTTTCAATTTTCTCTTAAACGCCATAGGAGCAACAAAAAACAGGTATTAATCACGAGTCTCAATTATATTCTAGGAGAACGTTTAATGGATGTCCTCATTCTCCATATTTTGGAACAGGAAGTAGAATAGACAAGTTTATTCGAAAAGAGTTCGTAAACAAAAAACGGATGGCATCTTAGCCTAAAACATAGAAATATTTATGGTATGTATTCCATGGATTATCAACTACTTAGATTAAATAAAATAATATTATTTTAAATTATTGTGAAAATAGAATTCTAAAAGTGTTACAAAATCGAAAGTGATGCGTCATACCTTTTGAAATCAATAAAAACTGAATATTAACCTTTAAAACCTACAATTATGAAACGCACTACACTTATTCTCGCCATTTTTTGTCTCTTCTCAATGACCAATGCACAGTCGATAATCGACGAAACATTTGATCGCTATTCAGGAAAAGAGGGTTTTACAACGCTACGAATTAATCCCGGAATTTTCAAACTTCTTTCGATGCTCGACCCAAACGATGCGGAACTAAAAACTTTATCGAAAAAAATGGGCAAATTCCGCTTAGTTGCCTCCGACAACGCATTTGTTGGATTTACGACCGAAATTAAAAACGAAATTGAACGTAACGATTATATGAATATCATGGAGATAGTTGAATCGGACGGAAAAATCAATTTCTATATTCGTAAGAAAGAAAATATAATTACCGACTTTGTTATGCTTGTCGCCCAAACCAACGAAGAGGTAATGATTTCGATGACTGGAAAATTCTCCCTCGACGATTTATCGAAGCTAGGCGACTCAGCAGGCTTAAATATGCACAGTTCACATATGTCGCAGCTAAAACAGATTAACACAAAATAGGAGCATAAAAAGATCACCCCGTTGGGCTCCAGTCTGGAATTGCGGGGTGATGTTTTGACTACAACCACAAACTACAAAACAAATTATTGAGTAAAATTTCATACATCAATATCCAAGTTTCCTACAGATATACTACCTTCGCTGAGCCATGAACGAACAACAATTTAAAGAGCAAATAATACCCCTGAGTAGAAGGCTGTTTGGACTTTGTCTGAAAATAACCGGCAGTAGCGACGAATCAAAAGACATTGTGCAAGACGTTTTCTTGAAACTTTGGAGCACTCGCGAGGATTTAAACAGGATCGAAAATATTCCGGGCTACGTAACAACCATAACGCGAAATCGTTGTTTGGATAAAATTCGGTTACGAAAACCAACCATGGATGCCGACTATGCCGAAGCACAAATTAACAAAGCACTCGAAGAACCCGACGACGACAAACAAGAGAAATTAGCCCTTATTACGCAGTTGATTCCTCACCTAAACGAAATCCAACAGAAAATATTTACCATGCGCGACATGGAGTGTATGGAATATAACGAAATAGCATCCCAAATGGGTTTAAGTGAAGAAAATGTGAGAGTTACCCTGTCGAGAGCCCGAAAAAAACTCCGCGAATTGGTTACAAATGCAACAAAGCCACGAATACTAAATAACTAAAGTGATGGAAACAAATATTAAATATCTACTCGAAAAATACTACGAAGGAACAACAACCCTCGAAGAAGAGCGCGCCATCCGATCTTATTTTGCAACGCACGAAACAACCGATGAATTGAGAGAGGAACAAAGATTGTTTAATTCATTCGTTGTAGATGAAAAAGAGATTCCATTATCGTTGGAGTCGGATATTTTTGATGCCATTGCAAAACAAACCGAGACTCCTGAAAAGCGCAAACACATTGCTATACAGCGAATTGTATCATGGGCAACCGCCGCCATAATTGTACTTTCGGTGGGTTTTGGATGGTACTATACCCAAATTGAAAAGAGAACGCAACTGTCGGATACGTTTCAAAATCCCGAAGAGGCTTACCAAGAAACAATGCGGGTATTGGCCTATGTTGGGTCCAAAATGAACAAAGCACAAGAGGAATTGCAACCCATTGCAAAAATGAGCAAAGTAACTGAAACGCTACAACCCATTATTACAATAAACAACAATTTACATCGAGTAGATCAACTAAAAATACTCACCAATCCTTTATCAACAAATAAACAAAACGAATAGAAACCACAAACTATAACACCATGAAAAAAATTGCACTTGCAATGCTTTTGATGATTACATCGAGCATGCTAATTGGACAAAAAATAACGCTTAATCAACTGTTTGACAAGTATAGCGGACAAGATGGTTACACCACAATTTCGATCTCAAAGCAAATGTTCAGCATCTTTGCCGCCATGTCGCCCTCCGACAGCCAAACCGACGATGTTATAAAAGGATTGTCGGGAATCCGAATTTTGGTGGAAGAGAAGAAAATTGCTAATAGCGAATTCGTTAATGACCTTAAACTGCTCCAAACCTCGAATTATAAAGAGATGATGTCCATTAAAGAGAAAGACACAGATCTAAAGTTTTTGATAAAAATGAGCGGACTAACTGTGTCGGAACTCCTTATGGTTATTATTGGCGACGAGAATGTTTTAATTTGTATCGAAGGGGATAATATTGACTTAAAAACCATCTCGAATATCTCGAAAACCATTAAAATTGATGGCCTAGAGAATCTGGAGAAAATGAATAAAAAGTAATTGGCAGAATGGCGGAATAAAAAGAAATGTTGCATCTTTGCAGCAAATAATTCCGAAATGCTCAACCTACTCCTAAGTATTCTATCGTCATCGTTCATATTGGTGATATTCAAAATAGCCGGGAAACGACAATTCCCGGCTTTGTTGTTGGTAATTCTAAACTATTTCTCAGCCTCCTTTTTAGGGTATTATTTGGCAGGAACCAATCCAACAGAAGTAATCCAATCAACTGATGTTCAGTGGATTCCCATCGTTTTAATAGGATCAATATTTGTATTCACCTTTTTTCTCATTGGCGAAACCACAAAAAAATCAGGGATTGCCGTTACCACCATCGCCTCAAAAATGTCGTTTATTCTGCCCGTTGCAGTGAGTTTTATGATTGATAAAAACGATACCGTTACCTTCACAAAAATAGTTCTTATTATAGCCGCCCTTGTGGCGGTGCTGTTAACGGTGTATAAGAAAAATGACAAAAAAGAGCGGTCGTGGCTCTTCCCACTTATGCTTTTTGTGTTGCTTGGATTGGCCGATAGTTTGGTGAAATATATGCAAACCACGCACATAAAAGATCTACAATCGTCGTCACAATTCTCGGCAACGATCTTTTCAGTATCGGCCGTTTTGGGAATCGTAGTCTGGCTCTTTTATGGTGCGGAACGCAAGAAGATTTTCAAACCCTCCATACTTTTGCTGGGTCTTTTGTTGGGTGTTTTAAATTTTGGATCGCTCTACTTTTTAGTGAATGCCCTCAATGTTCTCCAATATAACAACTCCATAGTTTTGGGAATTAATAACTTAGGCGTTGTGGTACTCTCCGTAGCAATCGCCCTTGTTGTGTATAAAGAGAAACTGATGCCCATTAATAAAATTGGGATTGCGCTCTCGATTGTTATTGTTGCATTAATGGCAATATTTGTATAATCGGTTTATTTCCAGCTTCGAATCAATATCAAACCCCATAATTTTGGTGTCGATGCATGGAATACAGAAGCCAAACAATGGATATAATGAGCGATAAAACGCCAATCATAAAAGCCCAGAAGAATCCATAAAGTTCGTAAAACCAAACTCCAATTAAGGGCGCAAAAATAGCTCTGAATCCGGTTAAGGATAAATGCAACGATTGGTAATATCCCGACTCCTGAGGTCGACAAAAATAAGCCGACCCAATGCTCCACAACAACGCCATGGTGGCAGTGAAAAATCCGTATCCCAAATAAGAGGGGACCAAACCCCAATAAAGAGTGAAATCGCCCAAGACAACGTGACTTTTCCACAAACTGGTGACACCCAAAAATACGATGTATATCATGAGCGAGAAAAAGGTGATAATAGCAAATTTACGCGGATCAATTTTCCCCAACAAAGAGCCAAAATAGGGCAACAAAGCAATTGCCATAATATTATAAACATTCTTATAAACAGCAATGCTCGTGTAATTTAAGTCCAATCCTTTACTGAAAAATATGGTAATAACCGCCGCCGAACTCATCCAGGCAAAACCATAGAACATAAATCCAATTTCAAAATCGCGAAAGGGTTTATTGGTGATCAAAATATGTTTAATATTTTTCAAACTACTAAACAGATCATCGTACAGCGGAAGCCGCAACGTTTCGGTCGCCGTTGATTTATAAGGAATTCGTATAAGTAAAGC
>JAQVXQ010000175.1 GCA_028709085.1 Salinivirgaceae bacterium
GATATGATATAGCATTGTGTCTGTCTTTTATAATTGGGCATAACGGCTGGGGGGTTGGTAAAGTGCAGGAGTTTGAAACGATTCATTGTCCCACGCCACGAAGCAACGAAAAAGCGAGAACGTCTCCTAATCCGCTGAAAACCTGCATTTTATTAACCCTCTGTTGTGCCCAGTACTTTTTTATTTCAATAAAATATTCAAGTTTTTCACAGCCCGTTTTATATTAGAATCAATCTTCAAATTGTCATAAGTTGCAGGAAATTTTTCAATTTCGTTCATAAGGTCAAGTACTGCTTGATTTGTAATTTTTGGGCGTAAATATATAAGCATTTCTTTAAACTTTTTATTACATAAATCAAATTGCAATTTCGTGTATATTTCTTTAAAATGAAAAGATAACAAAGCAATTGTAGATTGATTGTTGTCAAATTGATTTATTAATTTTCGATAATAATCTTCAGCATCCCACGCAACTCCATTACCATTTGATAAAAAGACTTCTACTATTGCCAAAGTATAATCTTTATTAACTTTTCTGGGAATTTTTGGAGGGTCTCCAATAACTCTTATCAGTGCTTTTACAAATGTTGGTTCATTGTAAAAGTTATTCATTCCTCTGTGTGCATTTAGGAGATTAGTTAGAGCAGATTGTATTTCAACAATTCGTAAGTCATCTGGTATGAATTTTTGACCACCAACTAATTCCAAGAATTCTCTTGCATATCTTTTACTCTCAGACAAACTATTTGCAGTAAAATAAGCATATTTTAAACCGAAACTTTCTTTAGTGGATTCATCCACAGCATCCCATAGTAATGGCAATAAAAGTTTAATGTTGTTTCTTAAAAATTCGGGCGTCTCAGAACGAGTATAAATTCCAAAGAAAGCAGAAGAAAGGCTGTTTGCTTGTTCTTGACTTAATTCTGTTAAGAAAATTCCAATTTCATCTGCATTTGATGCGTTAATTGGTTCTTTTCTAAGATTACTTAATAAGTGCTTAATTTTTACAGCAGCTGTAGATAGAGGAAGAGAAATAACTTCTTTTATGCAAGTTTCAAGCCAAGAAACTATTTGTAAACCTGTTATTTGGTTCTGATTTGGATGGGCTGCACTTGCCCAATTTCTCATATAGTTAATGTAACTTAAATGCTTATATCCTAGTTCAGATATTAATTCAATTTCTTTAGCACCGTTAATTAACTCACTATCTTGAAGTTTTATTAAGTCATTCTCGTCTCTAAAATTTGTTCTTTTTTCACCACCAACAGCGTTGTCATAGAAAAATTCAATATCATATTGTGAAACTCTTTTTCTTAATTGTAGAATAGTTTCATCCCATAGATAGTTTAGTGCAGCATCAAACAAACCAGCAGCAGAAGCGGCTAAATACTTTGATAGATAAACTGATTTGCTTGATAATTCTTTGTCTAATTGATTTATTACGTGGTCAATATTTGAGAATACTACCAATCTTTCATCAACTTTTACAAAAATATTATCTGTCGGAAGATTATATTTTTCTAAAAAAACAATTAAACCGGTCTCAAAATTCGTAATTTGAGAAGGATAATTTTTTTCTAGTTTTTCTGGTAAATTTGTTTCCATCTCGATAGTTTTTTTGTCTTAGTATTGGGCACAACTCATTTGTAAACCTCAAAAAGGTAGCTTCGCCCACCCAATTTAGGTGGGCGAAGCTACTTTGGGGTAGTTTATATTTTACAAATTTATAACATTATTTGAATAAACTATCGGGAAAGTGGTTTTGTTTTTATTGTAGAGTGTTAGATTAACAAACAGCTTAGTGCACTTCGAGTGCCTTTTTTGAGTACATCTCGAGAACCTCAGTGTACGTCAGTGAGCTCTTCGGTGGACTCCTCCATGAAAAAAGATATGTCCCTATTTTCTACGGCCAACCAACGAGGTGAAAATTCCAATGATACACAGAATTGTAAAAACTGCCAATACGGTTTTCATGCTCAACATAAACAGATGGAAATTTCCGGGCTCTATTTTCGCATCGCCCATAAAGAGATGTACCGAAAGAGCCGCCACAGCCATACTAAACATCATTCCAGTGGTGCGCATGGTAGAAACGGTGGCAGAGGCAACGCCTAAAAAGCGTTTTTCGACGGAACTCATCACCGAATTGGTGTTAGGTGACGAGAAGAGCCCAAATCCAAATCCTAAAACCAAAAGCGATGAAATAATATAAAAATAGGATGTATCGATGGTTATAAATGTGAGCATTAACAGGCCTATGGCACTGATGCCCATTCCAATGGATGCTAAAATCCGGGGATCTTTTGTGTCGGAGAGTTTTCCCGAAAAGGTTGAAACAAAAGCCATTATCACCGGTTGTGCAATTATGATGAGTCCTGCATCGCGGGGCGAAAGTCCTTTTCCATATTGCAGATAGAGACTCAAAACAAAGGATATGGCAAACGTAGCTGCATAATTAATCAACGCCGAAAGGTTGGAAAATGCGAACAGCTTATTTTTGAAAAACAGTTGCATGTCAAACACCGGATTGGATTGATTTAGCTCGTATCGAACGAAAATAATTAATCCCACAATCCCCGATACGGTTAATATAATGGCACTGGTTTCAGGCAAATGCGAAAATCCATACATCAACCCAGAGATGGAGATCATATATATTAAGGTACCAACAAGATCAAATTTCCCTTCGCTTGGAACAGCCCATTCAACCCTTATTTTTGTTTTAATGGCCAATATGATTAACAAAATAGAAGCAAAATTAATAAAAAACAACGATCGCCACCCAAAAGCACTGGTTAAAACTCCGCCCAATACCGGAGAAATGGACAATCCTACATAGACTGCCATAACGTTCAGCCCAATCATTTTACCTCTTTCGTGCGGCTCGAAAGCCGAAATTACAATGGCCATACTTGTGGCAAAGATTCCGGCTGCTGCTACTCCTTGAAACAGTCGTCCAACAATTAACATCTCCGACGATACAGCAAGGGCACAAAAGAGCGTTGAAATGGCAAACAGAACATTGCTGTATAAAAACATCTTCATTCGCCCCCAACTGTCGCTTATTTTCCCAAAAGGGATTAAAAAAACCGACGAAGTCAACAAAAACGCCATGGTAACCCAACTTAGCCCCACTGCCGACATGGAAAATTCAGCTCCAATATCCGGCAAGGCAATGTTAACGGCTGCTCCCATCAATGGATTCAAAAAATTGGAAGCCATAGTAACGGCCAATAAAACATGCTTATTTAAGTTTGGATTTGTCGTGTTCATATCGCTTTTCTGTTAATAGCTCAAAAGTATAAATTTAGAGCATTAAACATCTTAAAATAGAATTTTGTTTTGATCGATTAACTACTATACAGCGTAAAAAATAAATTATATTCGCAAACTTATGCCTACTTTTGCATTTGAAAAGCACAACAAATCACTATTGCTTCTAATTTTATCGGACCAAAATATGCGTATGACACAAATCCTAATTCTACCCTTTAGACTACTCTACAAAATATACAACTTACTCTATTTCATATTAATACTCATACTATTTTACCCAATTTTCAAATTCTTGTTGGCAAAAGAAGAGCGATTTCCGACGGCATTTAAAGCAATTCGATTTTTCTCGCAGTTGTGGCTGTATGGAGTTGGAGTATTTGTAAGAGTCAAGGGGAAAGAGAACATTTTAAAGGATCAGCCTTTTCTTATTTGCTCAAACCACAGTTCGTTTGTGGATCCTGCCCCTTTATACGCTATTTTTAAACAGTACTTTGTATTTACGGGCAAAAAAGAGATTGAAAAATGGCCTCTGTTCCATATTTTCTACACTTCGGGAATGAATATTTTAGTGGATAGACATAGTAAAATTGGGGCACTCAAAAGTTTCAAAAAGATGATTGCTGTGATTGATGCCGGACATCCGTTGGTTATTTTGCCCGAAGGAACCATTCCGCATGACGCTCCTCGTTTGGGCGAATTCAAATCAGGCGCAGTCTCCATTGCCATACAGAAACAGATTCCAATTGTTCCGGTAACCCAAACCACCAACTGGAAAAGACTTCAACGCAATGGTTTTATCAACGGAAAATCGAGCCCCGGAATTGCGGAGGTCATTATTCATAAACCCATTTCAACCATTGGGTTAACGCGAGATGATGCCGAAACATTGCAAAATCAGCTGCACGACATAATCAATGCGCCATTAAAGGAGTTGTACGGAGAATAAAGCCAAAACGTCACTTGGTTTCATACAAAAAGCTACCACACCGATGAGCAACAATTGTCGTTGTTTCCGTGTAAAACGAACAACAAGCACGTAAGGTGTGGTTTCAATAGGTTTACAAAACAACACTGGCAGTTCCCAAAACATCAATTTAGGTACAAAATTACTTTCTACGACTTTAAACCGTGGTTGTTTTACTGAACAAAAACATTTCTAGTTTATAAAAATTGAACTAATATGAATAAACCTAAGCGATGTGCGTTTGTGTAGTTTGCAAAGTGTTTTCATTCTGAAAAATATAAAACCATAATTTAACTCAAACGGAGTTCAAAAATCGACGTAACTTATGTCTATCCTACAACTGTGAGCCCCATTCGTTTTGCTATTTCGTGAATGTCTAATGTAGAATTAGGCAATATGTTTTCAGGGGCACCCTTACCATATTTCTCTGAAAACACATAACGTTTACAAGTGTGATATTTATCAGGTCCAGAAAGGCAATACAAATTTTTATACGTCTTTCCAAGCATCTCATTGTGCAATGTGTTGTTAGAGAAAATTGGACATTTCTCTAATTTTGGGCATTGATTACTATTCATGATCTAAATGTATTATTAATGGTTAGAAAAAATATATTTTCTTCACTTTAAAAAGTCAATGAATTTTTAGGATTTGAATTGCGATTCATAACGATATCATTTGTGTTTTATCTCTATTTATACTGAAAAGACATAGGTTATATAATAATAATAACTTATAACCTAGCATCGGATTTCGAATAGATGGAACACTATAAACGCCCACTAAATTCGTTACTAATATACACATTTATCTTTATAGAAAAACAAATAACGCTAAAATCGTTTATAAAACAACATGCGAATTGCCAAGTATTATGTATTTCTGTTCTAAAAACGTATGGAAAAACGATTTTCAAACAGTCACCTTCAGAATTAATTCTTAAAGCAAACTCAAGAACGTATTAATCTCCTCTTTTGTGGTAAAGAAATTGGGACTAACCCTAATATTATTTCCCTGCAAAGTGACTAAAATGCGCTCGTTGATAAGCTTTTGATAAAGTGCTTTCGTGGTTTCGATGCCACCGGCATTAAAATGGACAATGGCGGTTCTCTCCGCTCGATTTTTTGTTGGTGTTACTATTTGATAGCCCTTTTCATGGAGACCGGCGATCAGAAGATCCGTATTTTCAAGCGCTTTTGCATAAATATGCTCCACTCCTATTTCAAGAAGCAATTCAAGCCCCGCCGACCAAGCGTCAAACAACGAATAAGCAATTGTGCCAGTCTCAAATTTTCGGGAATCTTGGAAAAAGGAGAGTTTATCGAAATGGGATTCAGCAGCAAACATGCCCGGCAATACGGGGTTAATCAACTGCACTACCCGTTGGCTAACATACAAAAATCCAGTTCCGTGCATTCCTAGTAGCCATTTAAAACCACATCCCGCCATAATATCAATTTGATCTTTTTCGATATTAAGCGGAATCATGCCGGCCGCTTGTGCAGCATCGACCACAAACAAAGCTCCTTTTTCGTGCGCCAGAGCTCCAATTGCGGCTAAATTGGGTCTAAAACCACTGTTGAATCGCACTGCTGCGACGGCTACCACACGGGTTTTCTGATCGATGAGTTTCTCGAATGCCTCCGGATCAAAACTATGATCCGCATTCAGTTTTACGAGCCGAACCTCAACCCCTTTCTTTTCAAGTTGAAACCACGGAAAAGTGTTATTCCAATGCTCACATTCAGGAACGACAACATTGTCCCCCTTTTTCCACTCAATACCCTGTGCTACAATGCCGATACCGATGCCAGTACTGGTTACCAAAGCATATTCCGCTGGCAATCCACCCAATAGTTTGGACAATAAAATGCGGATATTGTCGCGACAAAACGCCTTTTTGCCCACTGGGTTTAACTCCGTACTTAAAAACGATTGAAGTCGGTTGTTTACCAATGTGTTGAGTGGCGATTGCGAGGCGCTGTTCAAATAAATTGCCTCTTTTGTGACTGGGAATAGCGATCGAATTTGGTCTAAATTCATTACTTTACAGTTAAATAGGATGGTTTTTAATAGAAAAGCCCCAGGCTTTTCGTTGTATTGTTTCTAAGATTGAATTTGACACTAAATATGCTTAAATATTTTCAACATCGGGCATAATTGGAACAACTATTTTTGAACACGCTCAACAACTCAATAACGAATTAACCAAAAATTGTTCCCACTTTTACCCTACACCCTTGATTTATATCCCCAGATGATTCGTTAATTTAAAAATAATTCAGCTCCTTTGTTTGTGAAAACAAAACGGC
>JAQVXQ010000023.1 GCA_028709085.1 Salinivirgaceae bacterium
GACATCGCAAATATCGAATTGCATAAGAAAGTTCCGGAGTCGGTCGTAAACTATCAAAAACATACACTTTTACTCCGTTTGCTGAAAAGATATTGGCAACAGTTTGGCAAAACAATTCTCCGTTATTGCGATTGACATAGGCGATAGCCACAGAAATTTGATCACGATCGGCGAACTCAGCTTTCAAATAATTACAAAGTCCTTGAGTAGCCATGGCTACTGTGTATACATTCATTCGGTTGGATCCAACTCCCATTATTCCACGCAAACCTCCGGTACCAAACTCCAGTGTACGATAAAAAGAGTCAATTAACGCATCACCCTTTTCACTAATCATACGCTCAATCTCGGCTTTTGTCTGAGCGTCAACATTCTTCATCGCAAGCCACTTATTGGCTGTATCGGTTACTTGTTGTAGTAGTTGCTGATCCATGCTATTTTGTTATTAAATTGTACCTATTTTTCTCAAACGCTTAACTTATTTTTTATGACCAACTCTAAACTCTCTTCCCAGTGCGGAATTTTAATTCCAAGTACCTCTTTTATTTTGGTCTTGTCTAAAACACTGAAACTGGGTCTCTTTGCCGGCAACGGATATTCTGTGGCATGAATTGGGTTAATATTACAAGGCAATTTAGCAATTTTCATAATACGAACTGCAAAATCGTACCACGAACATACGCCTTCGTTGGAAAAATGATAGATTCCTGTAATATCGTTTTTCTCTATCAAGGTTTTGTATGTCATTTGCAGAAGGACATTTGCTAAATCAGGGGCAGCAGTTGGAGTTCCTACTTGATCAAAGACAACACTTAGTTGAGATTTTTCGGCACCCAACTTCATCATTGTATTTAGAAAATTAGCATTGCCGACTGAATAGAGCCATGACGTACGCACAATAGCATAACGTGTTTGGCTATTTAGTAGTGCCTGTTCCCCTTTCCACTTAGTTGTGCCATAAACACTCTTGGGATCGGGCAAATCGGTTTCAATATAGGGAATTGACGACTTTCCATCGAATACAAAGTCAGTTGAAACATGCAATAAATAGGCATTTATATTTTTAGCAGCAATGGCTAAATTCTCGATGCCAACCACATTAATTTTCTCCGCAACACTCTGATTCTCTTCTGCTTTATCAACGGCCGTATAAGCAGCACAGTTAATGATTGCTTGTGGATTTACGGTGGAAATAAATTGAACAGTAACTTCTTTATTTGTGATATCCAGATCCTGAACGTCGGTGTAGATAAATTCAAAATTGGGGTAATTGTTAGCAAGTTCTTGAATCGCATTCCCAAGTTGACCATTGGCTCCTGTTACTACAATTTTACATTTCATCGGTATATAATTTCGTTACTGATTGACTTCCTACATATTAACCCCCTTCGGGTTGATCAAAAACGACCTTGTCGAATAATAATTCACTTTTATTTTACTTTATTAATCGGGGCGTTTCATCAATTTATAATCCCGAGAACCCACATCAAGATTGATTCGAAAACGGTTCTCGCAAATTATCTTCGTCCTCGTCCCAACTACCTATGAATCGCGGTTCGTTTCATAATTTTTTTATCCTTCATATTCGAAATCATGCACAGCAACATCAAGCATTGGCCAAATTCTATCTTTTGGCGAAATTATTGCCTTTTCATGTGGTATTTTCCAATCGATATCCAGTTTTGGGTCGAACAAATTCACTCCTGCTTCAGCATGTGGTGCATAATAGCTATCGCATTTGTACTGTACAATGCAAATATCGCTTAGAACCGAATATCCATGGGCAAAGCCCTTTGGAACAAACAGTTGCAAGAAATTCTCTGCGGTTAATTCCACACTAAAATATCGTCCAAAAGTGGGCGAACCTTTCCGCAAATCAACAACCACATCCAGAATAGCCCCTTCTACAACCCGCAACAGTTTGGTTTGTGCAAAAGGAGGCAGTTGATAGTGCAATCCACGGATAACTCCAACACTTGATTTTGCTTGATTGTCTTGACAAAAAACAGTGTCAATTCCATTTTCCGAAAAAGTTTTATGACTATAGGATTCAAAAAAATACCCACGATCGTCTTTAAACACCTTTGGTTCAACAACCACTAAATCGGGAAACCCAGTTTCTATAATTTTCATATGTATTTTAAAGTTTATTCCGCTAGGGTTAAAAGATATTGACCATACTCATTATTTTTCAGTTCTTCCGCTAATTTAAGTAACTGTTCGCGATTAATAAATCCTTTTGTATAGGCAATTTCCTCAATACAAGCGACTTTTAAGCCTTGGCGTTGTTCAATAGTAGCCACATAGTTTGAAGCATTCAACAAACTTTCGTGTGTACCTGTGTCGAGCCAAGCAAATCCGCGCCCTAGCAATTCGACACGCAAATTATCCTCTTCAAGATAGAGTCGATTCAAATCGGTAATCTCAAGTTCGCCACGTTTACTTGGCTTTAAACTCTTAGCTTTTGCGACAACATCGCCCCCATAAAAATAGAGTCCAGTAACAGCATAATTACTTTTTGGGTTTTCAGGTTTCTCTTCCAGAGAAATCACTTTCCCTGAACTATCAAATTCAGCGACTCCATAGCGTTGAGGATCGTTCACTCGATATCCGAAAACAACTGCCCCACTGGTGGTTTTCGCAGCCTCTTCGAGTCGTTTTGAGAAACCATAACCGTAGAAAATATTATCGCCCAGAACCAAACATGCAGAATCGCCTGCAAGAAATTCTTCACCAATCAAAAATGCTTGTGCAAGTCCATCGGGTGATGGTTGTATGGCATATTCTATTTTCATTCCTATCTGACTGCCATCACTTAACAAGTCGCTGTATAAATGAATATCTTTTGGAGTACTAATTATTAGAACTTCTCGAATGCCGGCAAGCATTAAAACCGACAATGGGTAATAAATCATTGGTTTGTCATAAACCGGAATAATTTGTTTTGAAATACTTTTGGTGATAGGATATAACCTAGTTCCAGATCCACCGGCTAAAATAATTCCTTTCATAGTACCGTTCTATTTTTTGATTTACAATATAATTTAACTTCGGTATTTCCATTCACTCAGTGATGTTGTTTTCAACAAATCATCGAAATAAGCAATGGTTTTAATTAATCCTTGTTCTAATTTAACGTTTGGCTCCCAGCCCGATAAAACTTCTTTTGCCTTTGAGATATCCGGTTTTCGCTGTGTTGGATCGTCGGACGATGGAGGCAAATAGATGATTTTTGATGCGCTATTGGTTAGTTTAACAATCTGTTCGGCCAACTCTTTTATGGTAAATTCGTCTGGATTGCCCACATTAACAGGACCAATTACAGAGTCATCGGTTCTCATCATGCGAATCATACCTTCCACTAAATCATCGATATACTGGAAGCTACGGGTCTGATTTCCTGTTCCATAAATAGTAATATCGCGACCTTGAAGTGCCTGAATAATGAAATTACTTACCACCCGACCATCGCTCGGATGCATTCGGGGACCATAGGTATTAAAGATTCTGATTATTTTTATGCGAACCTTATTTTGTCGATGATAATCCATGAAAAGGGTTTCGGCACACCGTTTTCCCTCGTCGTAGCAGGAGCGGATGCCAATTGGATTCACATTCCCCCAATATCCCTCAACCTGTGGATGCACCTCAGGATCGCCATACACTTCGGAAGTTGACGCTTGCAAAACTTTTGCTTTAATTCGTTTAGCCAAACCCAACATATTTATCGCACCCATAACCGATGTTTTTATCGTTTTAATGGGGTTATATTGATAATGTACCGGAGAAGCTGGGCAAGCCAGATTATAAATCTCGTCAACCTCAATAAAATAAGGATGTGTAATATCGTGTCGGATTAATTCGAAATAGGGGTTTTTCAACAGGTGAATTACATTTCGTTTGTCGCCTGTAAAAAAATTATCAAGAGCCACAACCTCGTGATTTTCAGCCAATAACCGCTCGCAAAGATGCGACCCTACAAATCCTGCACCACCAGTAACTAATACGCGTTTCATGCTTTCTATGTGCTAAATACAATTCTCACTATAACTTCACAAATCTACTCATTTTTTCGGTTTGTGCCAAAATCAATTCCGTATAAATAGGAACGTAAAACAAAACAAAAATCGTCAAAAAACACACTATCCACAACAATAGCCAAACATATCTTACAAACAAATCTGAGAAATAGAGTGTGGAGGATAACACGGATACTATCCATAAAAACATGTTTCACATATTTCATGTTTAAAAGAAAATAAAGCCCCCTGTGCTTTCATGGTCGCACAAACAAAAAAAAGGACTGTTCTCCTATTGAACAGTCCTTTTTAAATTCTATCATAATCCCTATTTCTGGGGTTTCATTTTTTGTGGCTTAATCATATTCTCAGGAGCCAACGCATTGTCGAGTTCCTCTTTCGACATCAATTTATGCTCTAATACCAAGTCATATACTGATCGGTTGTTGGTTAACGCTTCTTTTGCCAATTTTGTTGATGCCTTGTATCCAATTATTGGATTTAAGGCTGTTACTAAACCAATACTGTTGAGTACCATCTGTCGGCAATGATCAACATTAGCTGTAATTCCCTCAATACATCGATAACGAAGTGTCTCCATACCATTTTTAAGCATCTCCATGTTTTCAACCAAACTTTGGACAATAACAGGCTCCATAACATTAAGTTCGAGCTGTCCAGCCTCAGAGGCCATGGTAACCGTAAGATCGTTTCCAATTACCTTAAAGGCGATTTGGTTCACTACTTCAGGGATCACCGGATTTACTTTGCCTGGCATAATTGAAGAACCTGGCTGCATTGGTGGCAAATTGATTTCATTTAAACCGGTACGAGGTCCGCTTGACAACAATCGAAGATCATTACAGATTTTAGAAAGTTTCACTGCCAATCGTTTAATAGCCGAAGAGTAGGTTACAAACGAACCTGTATCTTGGGTGGCCTCAATTAAGTTTTTCGATAAAACTAAATCGAATCCTGTAATTTCACGTAAATGCTTTACAGCTAATCCACTATATGCTGGATCAGAGTTGATTCCAGTTCCAATTGCGGTAGCTCCCATATTTATCTCGTAAAATAGGGTAGCGCTTTTATTCAATTGATCAATTTCCGATTCTAACGTCGTGGCATAGGCCTCAAAAGCCTGTCCCAAAGTCATAGGAACTGCATCTTGCAACTGAGTTCGTCCCATTTTTATGACATCTTTGAACTCTACTGCTTTTGCACGAATTGAATCAATTAATTCCTTTAACACTTCAATAAACTTAATATTGCTATAAAGCAACGATATTTGAATTGCTGTTGGATAAGCGTCGTTTGTACTTTGGCTTAAATTCACATGATCGTTGGGGCTACAATATTGATATTCACCTTTTTTATGTCCAAGAATCTCAATGGCTCGGTTTGCAATTACTTCGTTGGCATTCATGTTTGTAGAAGTTCCTGCACCGCCCTGCAACATATCAACAATAAAGTGACGATGATGCTTTCCTTTCATTATTTCGTCACAGGCAGTCACAATAGCATCAGTCACTTCTTTAGACATTAAGCCTAATTCGAAATTGGCACGTGCTGCACCCATCTTAACAATGGCTAGCCCTTGGATTAAAACGGGATAGAATTGTAAGGTTACTCCTGTTATATTAAAGTTTTCAATTGCTCTGAGGGTTTGCACTCCGTAATAAGCATGATCAGGCACATCGCGCGATCCCAACAAGTCTGTTTCAACACGTGTTCTACCGGATGTATATTGAGCACCCGAATTCACTAACTGAGCGTTTGCATTATGCATACGTTTCTGAACAACAGAAGAGAGACTCTTATAAATATTAATTGCAATATTTGGATTTTTCACAAAAATCGGTTCAAAATCCTTTCGCGTTATTACCAATGCGATAACGTCCTCCATAGCACGGGCGTTTGTGCAATGAGGAGAATTGTCTAAAAGAGATCCCTCACCCAGAAAATCGTATCGGTCGAAGTATGCAATACGCTTTTCTTCTCCCTGTGGCATTCGTAAATACAACTCTACCTCACCAGAGAATATTACATATACCGATTCTCTATTGGTATTTTGCTTAAAAAGGTGTGTTCCTTTTTTATACGTTTTCACCTGAAAAGCTCCACTAAAAATGGACAATTCATTTTCGGACAACTCATTAAATAGTTGAATGTCACGAATAAATTCTATAATTTGTATATCTGTCATAATACTGTTATTAAATTTCCATAAAAGTACTAATTTTCAATGTTCTTTGCAAATGCAAATCACTTGCCGAAAAGCAACAATTGATCGGTGAAATGTTTCACCGATCAATTGGATTTTATTTTACTCTGCATCTGCGTTATTGCTCGTTTTGGACTACAAGTTTACTCTGAAACACATCCGAAACGGTTTCAACTCGAATAAAGTAAACCCCTTGATTTGTAATTCCCAAAGTATTTAATGTAAATGTAAGCATGTCTGAATTTAAGTCTTGTTCCGAGAGTTTATGACCCGACACAGAATAGACCGCCATTCGAGCATGCGAAACACCTCCCGGCAACTGAATAGTAACCGTCGATTTTGCTGGATTTGGATATATGGTGAGATCCTTTAGGTCTGCTCCGAAAATCCCTCCAAGATAATCAATGGTGACAGGAATGGTAATAACACTGTCGGCAACGTCAATTTCAACATTGGCAACATATGCACCGATATCATCAATATTAAAATTATAATTTAGTTCTATTTGACTCGATTGATTATTTGTTAACGCTCCGGTTGTATTTGCCAATCCTAGCCAGCTTATTTGAGATGCATTTTCAATCGTTGCTGTATAATTGAGTGTTCCTTGTCCAATATTTTTGATTAAAACGTTTACTGTTCCTTGACCATCAGCAGTTGGGAAGTCAACGTTTCGTGGTGACACAAACGGAATTGCATTCTCATTGGAAGTTTGAGGAACAGCTATAAAATCAACCCAAACCGCATCACTTCCACCACCTACAGAGACATCGCGACTATACTCCCACTTTAATGTATGCTCTCCTTCGGTAAGGTCAAATGCATATTCCGTCCAATCAATTTGACCACTCCAAGTTCCTTTAAGGGAATTGTCGATATAAAACTTAAATTTATCATAGTTTGCCTCCGTTGACACTTTAGCATAAAACACGATTTGGCCTGCACTAGAGGCTTCAAAAGTATATGTCATAACCGTTGACTGGTTGTGAGTAATTGCTCCCGACTTCAACGATTTTGTGCCATCATATGCTTCTCCTGATACAACGGACCAGTTTTGATTACCACTAAAAACAAACCCTTCAGGAATCTCTCCATCTTCAAACGAAAAGCCATTAAACAGATCCATTACTACGCATAAAGGATCCATGGAAGAGGCAACAGTAATTGAGATCGTTTTAGAAAAGAATCCATCTTTCACAAAAAACACATCATAGTCCCCTTCCATTATATCGGCAATGAAAAATTCGCCTTGAGCGTTTGTCAATACAGGATCCAAAGGTGTTCCTAATAAAGTGATCGACACCTCATCGAGTGGCAAACCGTTTTGAGCATTGATCACTAATCCGCCCACAGAGACAACATTAGCCTGCTGTAAAACAACATCAAGAGTGGTTGCCTGATCCGCAATAACAGTTGCGGCAATGGTTTGAGGAATATATCCATATGCTTCAAATTTAAAGTTGTACGTTCCAGGCAATAACATCCGATAGTAATCTCCATTGGCAGGATTTGTAATTGCATGAGAGTTGTCTTTATCATGGTCAACAATAGTCACTGTCGCATTTAAAGGTTCTCCGGCGGAGTTGGTAATCAGCCCTCGCACTCCTGAATATACATTTTCGATAAAGGTCAGTATTGACTCCTGATTATATCCCCAATATGCAGGAAGGAGATCAGTGCTTAACAACTTGGTATTAGACACTTCAATGGTAACCTCTTTACAATGGTGCCAATAGTTCATGTAATCCTGACGTCCTCCAACAGCTGGATACCAATCGGCACCATGCGTAATTCCATTATTTTGGGCTGTCATATATCCCGCTGGGCTGTTTGATTGTGCTAAACTAGCGTATTGGCGACTTATGGTAGCAAACCAATCATTGTCAGCATGTGTGTTTTGAGCACTGTACCAAGTATCCCAAGGATAGTTGACCAATTCGATTCCACCATGAAAATTTGCGCCTAAAATAAAATGATGTGCCGAGGCATAACTCATCATAGCCTGTGTTTCTGCAGCATATGGAGTATTCATTCCCATACGTGGATCTGGATAATCGCGATTTAAGTCTACACCATTATAGTTGGACCGACGAGAACCCGAAACAGTTCCATTTCCGCTATAATAAGTTCCATCGGGATTGGTGTTTGGAGAAATATGCAGGGCAATATTATTAACCATATTTGTAGCTCTATCAATTGCACCATAATTGACTAACAAATAATCAATTAACCGCATCATGAAAATCATTCCTGTAGTTTCGTCTCCATGCATTGTACTGGTATAAAGCACTTGTGGTTCTGCCTCATCGACGGTTACATTATCGGAAATTTTCAATGCCAATAACATTCTATTTCGTTCGCTGTATCCTATTGTATCAAGTTTGCAGATTTCAGGATAATTTGCAGCCCAATTTTGCATCATCTGAACGTAAACTTCGTAGGTCGGGTACCGATCCCAGTTTGCCATTTGTTCAACTGTAGTAGCCATTATTATAGCTTTCTCGGATTGCGTCGAAGGATGCTCAAGCTCAACAAATAAAAACGAACTCTTCTTCAAGCCCGCTAACTCATTGTCGTTAGCATAAGCCATTATGGTATTTCCTTCAACACCATCGATCGAAACCATTGTTGTTAACTCATAGAGATCGGACTTTTCATTAATTGTAATTTGCAAATAGTGCTCCTCTGATTGAGAAAACACCATCCCGAAAATCAGCATTGCCGCCAAGGTTGTAAAGAAACTTTTCATTGAGGTTAGATTAAAAGATTAGTAATTTACTGGTAATGAATCATTAACGATTAACATTGTACTATTTAAAATAGTTTTAACAGAGATTGTAAAAATAACAAATAACCATAACTTTAAACACTAAAATGAAATAATCCTTTAACGGCAACAATATTAACGCCAAAGACCGACATAGCGGATAAAAAAATATTCCCGTTTAGAAAAATAATAGACTATACTTATATCCAAAAAAATGTTTACATTTATGGGTCATTAAAAAAAAGGATGGTATGGAAAACATGATCAGAAAAATTAAAACGTTAGCCGAAAAATACAAAGATTATACTGCACTAAATTTATCGAAACTGGTAAAAATAAAATCATTAAGTCTCGGCGAAAAAGAGGTGGCATTAGAACTAAAACGCCAAATGGAAGAAGCTGGATTTGACGAAGTAATAATCGACAAACTAGGCAACTGTATGGGAAGAATTGGAAATGGCTCTCGCATTCTAGCTATCGATGGACATATCGACACCGTTGACATTGGTCAACTATCGAACTGGGAATTTGATCCCATGGGTGGTGAAATTAAGGATGGATACGTTCATGGTCGAGGAACGGTTGACCAAAAAGGGGGCGTTGCTGCATTTGTAACGGCAGGAAAAATATTAAAAGATTTGAATTTCGATCGCGACCTAACGGTCTATTTTGTAGGAAGTATTATTGAAGAAGATTGCGATGGACTATGTTGGAAATACATTATTGAAGAGCATGGTTTAAAACCACACTATGTTATCAGTACAGAACCAACAAACTGTAATATATATAGAGGACATCGTGGACGTATGGAAATTCACGTACACTTTTACGGAGTTTCGTCGCACGGATCGGCGCCTGAACGGGGAAAAAATGCCATTTATTCAGCGGCAAAAGCGGCTTTAGAAATTGAAAAACTCCACGAACGTTTAAAACACGACGATTTCTTAGGAAAAGGCTCTGTTACAATATCGGAAATAATATCAGGAAGCCCCTCACTCTGTGCGGTTGCAGACTATGCTCGCATTCACCTCGACAGACGTTTAACCTGGGGTGAGACTAAAGAGTCGGCCGTGGCAGAGATAGAAGCCATTGTAAAAGATTTGAACGCTAAAATCGAAATCCTCAACTACGAAGAGACCTCTTATACCGGATTACGCTATGGCATGGAAAAATACTATCCAACATGGAAAATTGAAGAAAGTGCACCCATTGTCCAAACGGGGGTTAAAGCGTACACCTCCTTATTCGGGAAAGCTCCCTTTATCGACAAGTGGACGTTTTCAACCAACGGAATAGCCACCAACGGGCTCCACGGCATTCCAACAATCGGCTTTGGTCCTGGGAATGAAGTACTGGCACATGCTCCAAACGAAAAAATATTAATAAGTCAACTCGTTGAAGCATCTGCTTTTTATGCTGCTTTTGCAATGATTATGGAATAATCTTAACACTGATTGAACTATGGAATTAATAAAACGAATTAGTCTGCTACAAGAACTAAATGTTAAGTTACACCGCAAGGATTTCTTATTAACATGGGAAAAATCATACGATGAATTAGTTACCGTACTTGAAGTAGCAGAAATCTTGAGAGAAATGCGTGAGCAAAATATTTCTCCTCGAATTTTCGACTCCGGTTTGGGAGTCTCCATTTTTCGCGATAACTCCACACGCACTCGTTTTTCATATGCATCGGCATGTAATTTACTGGGGTGTGCAGTTCAAGATATGGACGAACAGAAATCGCAAATAGCACATGGAGAAACCGTTCGCGAAACAGCACAAATGATATCATTCCTAACCGAATTTATTGGAATTCGAGACGACATGTACCTAGGCGAAGGAAATAAATATATGCGTCAAGTAGCTGCTTCTCTCGACGAAGGATATGAGAATGGAATCCTACCAAATCGGCCAGCAGTTGTCAATCTACAATGCGATTTAGATCATCCAACACAGTCGATGGCAGATCTTCTCCACCTAATTAACCATTTTGGATCCATCGAAAAACTAAAAGGAAAAAAAATCACAATGAGTTGGGCACATTCCCCAAGTTATGGCAAGCCTCTTTCCGTTCCGCAAGGGGTTATTGCGTTAATGTCGCGCTTTGGGATGGATATCACCCTTGCTCATCCCGAAGGATACGACCTAATCCCTGAAATAGTAGAGCTTTCGAAAAAGAATGCTGCCGAAAGTGGGGGAAGTTTTAAAATGACCAATTCGATGGAAGAATCTATGGTTGATGCTGACATTGTATATCCAAAAAGTTGGGCTCCATATACAATTATGCAACAACGCACCACCTTATTGCAAAACGCTGACAAACAAGGCTTGGTTGAACTTGAGAAACAGTGTTTAATTGAGAACTCAAAGCATATCGACTGGGAATACAATGAAAAAATGGCCAATCTAACGAAAAACCAAAACGCACTTTATATGCACTGCCTACCTGCCGATATTTCAGATGTTTCGTGCAAAAATGGCGAAGTAGCTGCCGACACATTTGAAAAATATCGTCTTGACACCTACCACCAAGCAGGATATAAACCCTATATAATTGCTTCAATGCTTATGACTACGCGTTTTGAAAAACCACTTCAAATTTTATCGGATCTAATTTTCAGTGCAAACCAACGAGTAAAAGAGTAGTTTTAAAATAACAACCCACTAAAAATGGCACAAAACAAATTGTTTTGTGCCATTTCTCAGTTTAATATTTCAATTAAAATAGATTTTAAAAGATGCTAAAAACAACTTTTCGATTAGCAATCTGCAATAGGTGAAAACTTTTGAGGGTTTTTCAACTCAACATCTCTACAACTCAACAAACACCTCAAATTTCTCTGTATATTATCGTTTTACAATCCGCATCAAAAGAAAGTTTTCGCCGATGTCCAATATTAATTCCCCATTTCAGAGATAAATTTAATGCGCATCAAACGAATTTCATCCTCCGTATAATCGTCTCCCAACTCTCTGCAAGCTATTTCTAGCGATTCCGACTCAGCCTCTGTTCTGAAATATTCGTAAATCTCCTCCTGCTGGTCCTCCTCCACCACTTGATTAATATAATAATCAATATTTATTTTGGTGCCAGAGTTAACAATAACCTCAATTTCAGAAAGCAATTCGTGTAGATCAATTCCCTTGGAATTTGAAATCTCGTCGAGCGGGACCTGTCTATCAATACTTTGAATAATAAACACTTTTAATCCCGATTTATTAACAATCGATTTAATGACTAAATCTAGGGGCCGTTCAATATCATTATCTTCAACGTATTGCTTTATCAATGTAACAAATGGAGCTCCATATCTTTTTGCTTTACCTTGACCTACTCCAGAAATGTTTTGCATCTCTTCTAATGTCACCGGATAATGGGTTGCCATATCTTCGAGCGATGGGTCTTGAAAAATAACCCAAGGCATTAGGTTTTTCTCCTTGGCAATTTTCTTTCTCAATCCCTTCAACATATCAAACAATGCACTATCTAAAGCTCCCGCTCCACTTTCCATTGTAATTTGTTCTGAATCTTCCTCGTAATTGTGTTCCTTTGAAAGGGTTATACTCGTTGGATTTTTCAAAAAGTCATACCCTTTTGGGGTTAAAAAGACGGTTCCATAATTGACGATGTCTTTTTCTATCAGGTTATGAATCAGGGCGTGACGAATTACACCGTGCCAGAATCGAGGATCATAATCTTTACCTGACCCAAACACTTCAAGCTCATAGTGCCGAAACGACTTTACGGCTGCAGTATGAATACCCGCCAACACATTTGAGATGTGCTCGGCTTTAAACTCTTGACGAACGGCAACAATAGCATTCAATGCCTCAACAATAAGTTCTTTCCCTTCGAATTGTTCCTTTGGATTCAAACAGTTGTCGCAATTTCCACAGGGTTCGTCCAATTTTTCTCCAAAATAGTTCAATAATTGAACAACTCGACAAACCGAAGACTCAGCATAACTAACCACATCGGCCAATAGCTGCTTTCCAATTTCTTGTTCGCTAACCGGTTTGCCTTGCATAAACTTTTCAAGTTTCACAATATCCTTGTAACTATAAAAAGTAATACACTTCCCTTCGCCACCATCTCGACCTGCACGGCCTGTCTCTTGGTAATATCCCTCCAAACTTTTAGGAATGTCGTAGTGAATCACATATCGCACATCGGGTTTATCGATTCCCATTCCAAAAGCAATGGTCGCCACAATAACATCGGCATCTTCCTGAAGGAACATGTCTTGATTTTTAGATCGTTTGGCAGCATCCATTCCAGCGTGATAGGCAAGTGCTTTAATTCCATTCACTTGTAAAACCTCGGCCAGTTCTTCAACCTTACGACGGCTCAAACAATATATAATTCCTGATTTTCCCGTATTTTGTTTTATATATTTAATAATTTCCCTATCGATATTTACTTTAGGGCGCACCTCATAATAGAGGTTGTCTCTTCTAAATGACGACTTGTACTCCGTGGAGTCGGGTATTCCAAGGTTTTTCTGAATATCGTGCTGCACTTTTGGTGTCGCTGTTGCAGTAAGTGCTATTATGGGCGCTCGTCCTATTTTCTCAATTATAGGTCTTATCCGGCGGTACTCGGGTCTAAAATCGTGTCCCCACTCCGAAATACAGTGTGCCTCATCGATTGCATAAAAACTAACTTTCGACTTTCGTAGAAACTCAACATTTTCTTCTTTTGTCAACGATTCAGGAGCCACATACAACATTTTGGTTCTTCCGGCGGTAATATCATCACGTACTTTCTGAATCTCAACTTTTGTAAGCGAGGAGTTAAGAAAATGAGCAATCCCGTCATCCTCACTAAAACCACGCATTGCATCAACCTGATTCTTCATAAGCGCGATTAATGGAGAGATTATTACAGCTGTTCCTTCCATCAACAATGCTGTCAATTGGTAGCAAAGTGATTTTCCGCCACCCGTAGGCATCAACACAAAAGTATCGTTTAGATTTAGAACATTTCGTATAATTTCTTCTTGATTCCCTTTGAAGGAGTCAAATCCAAAATGTTCTTTCAAATAAAATGTCAGAGATTTATCTAATGTAACCATAACTATAATATCTTCCTTGATCAAGTCATTCGTCAACTTGAAAACAAGAATTTCAGACTAATATACATAAAAACATTACCTTTGTATCAAAAATTGTGCACAATTTAATTTTTAGTTCCAAAATGGATAATAAAGACCTTTCATTTCAAGAGATTAAAAGCATTGCCGTCGAAACAATTAATGCTGAAGCTAGATCAATTCAACAACTTGGGGAATACATAGACGACGATTTTGCAAAATCAGTTCAGCTCATAATTAAGTCATTAGGTCGCGTAATTGTTACCGGAATTGGGAAAAGCGCAAACATTGCCGGGAAAATTGTCGCGACATTAAACAGCACGGGAACCCCTGCAATTTTTATGCACGCAGCGGATGCTATTCATGGCGATTTAGGAATTATTCAACCCAATGACATCGTTATTTGCATTAGCAAAAGCGGAAATACTCCCGAAATCAAAGTTTTGGTTCCCCTTATTAAACGATTTGGCAACAAATTAATTGCTTTGGTTTCGAGCACCGATTCCTTCTTAGCCAAACAAGCCGATTTAGTATTAAAAGCAACGGTTGAAAAAGAAGCGTGTCCAAACAATCTAGCGCCAACATCTAGCACTACGGCTCAATTGGTTCTGGGCGACGCCCTTGCAATATGCTTGCTACGTTACCGAGGATTTGGGTCTTCCGATTTTGCTAAATATCACCCTGGCGGGGCACTGGGCAAAAAGTTATATATGCGTGTCGAAGACATTTACAAAAATAATCCTTCGCCCAAAGTATTTGAGGATGCGCTTCTAAATGAGATTATTGTTGAGATTTCATCAAACAGACTCGGTGCAACAGCAGTAGTTACCAATCAAAACAAATTATCCGGAGTAATAACCGATGGCGACCTCCGTAGAATGCTCCAAACAGGAAAAGATTTAAAAACCATAAGCGCAAAAGAGTTTATGTCAAAAAATCCTAAAACAATTGATGAGAGCGAAATGGCAATAAATGCGTTTCATATTATGGAGAAAAACAGCATTACACAACTGATTGTCACCAAGGGCTTAAATTATGCTGGCATAATACACATACATGACATTATACGTGAGGGTATTGTATAAACATTAAACTCTTAAAAAACCATATAATGAAAGATAACTACTTTGTCGATTTAAAAGGGACATACACAAACCATATTAAACAACTTGCGTTAATCAAAAAAGTTGACAGAGCAAAAATCGTTACCCTAAACGATTTCTCAAACGAACCACTTATAGAAATCTCGGATATCATAAAAAAAGCAACCAATGTTGTGTTTTTTGGTCATGAAACACTATCTACCGAATCAATTAAGGAGTTATACAACTTGGCACAAGAGAGTCGCGCCGTAGTTTTGTTTTACAATGAATATGGAGGAACAATTCCCGATATTCACAACGCAACAACCGAACCCCCATATCATACAGAAATCGTTATTCATACTATCAAACCCGAGATTAAACTCATACGAACGGTCATTGAATTTGCCCTTTACGCAGAGAAAACCGATTTAGCCACTCCCATACTGGCAAATGCGATTACCTCCAACGATAACGAAATAAACGCACTGAATTTTCGTTTGTCATTTCAAAATGGTTCAACCGTAAATGCAACCATCCAAAAAAGCAGACATGAAGATTTAATTATTAACTTTGCCAATTCGAATGGCAGTTTTCACAAAACAATTAACAAACGTGATTTATGGTGGTTATTTTCGCCCATGGAAACAACAAAGTATATTAAGGAAAATCAATTAACACCCATTCTTAAAGAACTGTCAATTAGAAACATAACTGAAGGAATAGAACAAAAAATCAGCAACCGAATTGCAATTCAATAAAGACACAAAACGATTATGCACAAATCCACTTTAATAATACTCTGCTTTATTATTGCTCTCTTTTTGACACAAAGCTGCGAAACTTTTGATCCCAAGGAAGATATACCCGCCTACATTAAAATAGACACTCTGATGCACCCTGGACTCTATCCCACAGGGTATTCATGTGCCTACGTGTATGTTAACTATTCTCTTGTTGGAGTATTTGAAGTGCCACGAACAATTCCCGTATTGGTGTCCGATTCAGCCATCGTAACCATCCGACCTGGAATAAATAAAAATGGTGCCAACTACACACGAACATATTATGAAATGGCTGAACCTTATCAAACAAAAGTTTTTTTAGAACCAACCAAAACAGTCACCATCAATCCAACAACAGTTAACAAGGCAATGATAGAAACCCCTTGGTTTGAGGATTTCGAGACCTCCGCCATTTCCATGCAAGCGAAAGACTCCCTTTCCCCCCAATTACAAGTTGTCAGGCAAACTCGTCCTGGACATACTGGCTATATTGGTGAAATAAAAATCAGCCCCTCCGATACATTAACAAATAAGTATGAATATGAATATTACGACTCCATGCTTATCTATTTTCAAGGGGTCCCTTCCTATCTTGAATTATCGTACAAAAGCACGCAACCATTCGAAGTGAGATTGAACGCCTACCTTATACGAAACAACCAGTTACATGACAAATCAGTAATGCACATATTTGCCTCGCCTGACCAATGGAAACGAATACACATCGACTTCTCATCCATTGTTACCGATTTGGGACCTGGTGTATTTTACAAGCCTTACATCCGATTATACAGAAACGACAATACAGGAGAACAAGACACTATAAAAGTTTGTCTTGACGACCTCAGAATTGTGTACGAAAAAAGATAGATGAGCTATGCTAAAGAACAAGTCGCAAACCCTAAAGTACATTATATCAGACTACATAGCAGCTATGCTTGCGTGGATATTATTTTACTACTATCGAAAATATATCATTGAATACCCCATATTTGGGGAAATTGATTTTGGATTAAACATCCGCTTATTAATTGGAGCAGCCGTAATTCCTCTTTTATGGATACTATTCTACTATCTTTCAGGGCAATATAGAGACCCTTATTATAGATCCAGACTTCAAGAACTCGGACAAACCATTACTACAACCTTAATTGGATCAACAATCCTATTTTTTGTCGTAATCCTTGACGATTATATTGGTTCCTATAAAGATTACTACACATCGTATTTCATACTAATTTCGATCCATTTTACAGCAACTTATTTTCCAAGACTCTTTATTACCGCCAATATGATAAAGCGTCTAAGAAGTGGGAAAATTGGCTTTAACACGATTTTTATTGGAGGAGGAACAAAAACCCTCGATTTTTATAATACGATAACTTCAAAGTATAGATCAAGTGGACATATCATAAAAGGATTTGTAGCCATTCATGAGAACTCAACATACCAAGCGGTTGAAAAACTCCAAAAACTAGGATACCTCAAAGATATAAGAAAAATAATTATTGATAATAACATTCATGAAGTTATTATTGCAAGCGAGTCGAGGGAACAACAAAGTATTGAACAGATTATTGCAAAAGTTGAGTTTATGGATGTTAAAATTCGATTAATTCCCGACATGTATAATATTTTAACCGGAAGACATGTTACATCAAGCTTGTATGGCAGTCCACTACTAGAAATATCCCACGAATTACTCCCCGCTTGGCAAGAGAACACAAAGCGATTTATTGATGTTGCTGGATCGCTGATTGCCATAGTTGTTGGAATACCGCTCTATATCTGTATGGCAATTGGCGTCAAATTATCGTCCAAAGGTCCCATTTTATACAGCCATGAACGGATCGGGAAATTCGGAAAACCATTTAAAATCTATAAATTCAGATCAATGGTAGTGGATGCTGAAAAAAACGGACCCGCCCTCTCTTCGGAAACAGACACACGGGTAACTCCGTTTGGACGATTTATGCGCAAAAGCAGACTGGACGAAATTCCCCAATTCTTTAATGTTCTTGTAGGCGACATGTCGCTTGTTGGCCCGCGTCCGGAAAGACAATTTTTCATCGAACAAATTGTTCTTAAAGCGCCATTGTATAAACATCTTTTACGTGTTCGTCCTGGTATAACATCATGGGGACAAGTAAAATACGGATATGCTGAAAATGTAGATCAAATGGTTGAACGTCTAAGATATGATTTAATTTATATTGAAAGTATGTCCATCTATTTTGACATAAAAATCATGATTTATACGATTAAAACCGTATTTGAGGGAAGCGGAAAATAAAACCATCACCCATTATTGTTGTGAAGATACAACTCGGCTAGAGCAACATCGAGAGGGTTTGTTATTTTTATATTCTTTGGGTCACCCTCGACCAAACAGATACCCACACCGTAATTCTCAACAACCGACGCATCATCGGTAAAACGGGGATCAAAACCAGTTTGGTAGGCTTTCATTATTAAATCGAATTTAAAAACTTGGGGCGTTTGAACTAAAAACACTTTTTCCCTATCCAGCATAGAACTCTTATCATACGCCCCAAATCGAATCGATTCCACGGGCGATACAACTGGAATAACGGCAAGTTTATCAACAACCCGGGAAAAGCATCGCGTTATCAAATCAAAGCCAACAATAGGGCGAACGCCATCGTGAATGGCAACATAATCGCACTCCGCCAAACCAAGTAACCCATTTTTAACACTGAAAAATCGCTCCCGTCCACCAATAACAACTGTGTGAGCCACTTTAAATTTATATTCGATGCAAAGTTTCTCCCAAAACTCAATATCATTGGATGGCAAAACCAATACAATTTGCATTTCAGGATCATAGAATCTAAAACGTTCAAGAGTATGCATTAAAATGGGTCGCCCTTGGAGCAATAAAAATTGCTTTGGAATATCGCTTCCCATACGTTTCCCAGCGCCCCCCGCAACAATAACAACTGATTTTTTCAACATCCGTATATAAATTCGTTTTCAACACCAAATATGTGGCAATTTAAGAAATCGTTCTTACTTTCGTTGAATTATAACTCAAACAAAATAATTTTCATGTGCAAATTTCGTTTGAACTAATTAAATCACACAGTAATGGACATTTATAACAAACGACGCCGATGGAAATTAATTATACTCTCTCTGGCTACAACAATAAGTCTTTTTTCTGTTTATTATACAAACTATATAGTAAGCGAGTTGAAAATTGAAGAGCGTAAAAAAATGGAGCTTTATGCTTATGCGCTGAAAAAACTGGCCGAAATTAATGATCTTGAAGCCGACATGAGTTTGGTAACGGAGATTCTCACGCATAATACAACGGTTCCGTTAATATTGACGAATAAAAACGATAGCATCCTGGCATATGTCAATTTCAATGAAAGCAAAGCCAAAAATAAACTTTTCATGAAACAAGAGCTCCTTAAAATTAAAGAATCCAGAGAGCCTATTATTATCTACCTAACCAATCACGAAGAACAAAGAGTATATTATAAAGATTCAACGGTTTTAACCTACCTATTTTGGTATCCAATAGTACAAATTTTCGTTTTTGCACTGTTCGTCTTTGTAGCCTATATAGCCTTTAGCAACTCTCGCAAAGCAGAACAGAACCGGGTTTGGATAGGAATGTCAAAAGAGACCGCGCATCAATTAGGAACGCCAATCTCTTCACTTTTAGCGTGGGTTGAACTCCTTAAAAGTTATCCCGAAATTGAAAAGGTTGTCCCCGAAATTGAAAAAGATATTGAGCGACTCGACACCATAGCCCGTCGATTTTCAAAAATAGGATCAACTCCGGAATTAAAAAAAGAGCCCATTGCTGCTATCCTTAAAAATGCAGTAAATTACATGCGATATCGCACATCGGCAAAAATCATATTCACCCTCAATGTTGAAATAAATGAAGACCTAACAGCGATGATAAACAAAAGTCTATTCGAATGGGTTATAGAAAACATTATTCGTAATGCTGTAGATGCAATGCATGGGCAAGGCGAAATTGAAATAAATGCAAATACTTTGGGAGAAAAAGTTATAATCGACTTCAGCGATACAGGTAAAGGAATCCCAAAACGGAAACAAAAAACAATATTTGCACCAGGATTCACGACAAAACAAAGAGGATGGGGTTTAGGACTCTCCTTATCGAAACGAATTATCGAAAATTACCATGCTGGAAAAATATATGTTAAAAATTCGGAACTCAATAAAGGCTCCACAATACGCATAGTAATTCAAACATAAACGCCTGTAAAATAGCACTTTGAATAACCCATATGCTGGAATTCAAAATGAAAACCACACCTTAAAAATCAAAATAAATAAAATTGATTTGGTTTCATCCCTATTATTAAGGATAGTTTTATTAATTTTGCACGAATTTTGGCTACAAAACTAAACTATTAATTGATTGCAATTTAACTGTACAACAAAATAGTTGGTCAAAAAGGAATATATTAAAAACGGAAGACTCGTCGTGATAAAAGTAAAAAGCATACTTCAAAAATATTCAATCCCAATAGCGGGGTTGTCTTCGGGTACGTATGCATATAGCTTTGTTCTTGACAATGAAATATTTGAATTTTACGATCATCCAGACGTAAAAAACGGCACAATAAAAATAGAATTAACGCTCATAAAAAGGTCGAACGTTTTTGAAATAGACATTAAAGCGCAAGGAATACTTGAGGTTCAATGCGACCGATGTCTCGATTTATTTGATTATCCAATTGAAACTACAGAACATATAATTTGTACAATTGGACAACAAGAAGGATATACAGCTGAGAACATTATCGTTTTAAACAAAGGAGAAACCAGTATAGAGCTGGGACAAGAGTTTTATGAAATTGTAGTAACAGAAATTCCGATACAAAAACTACATCCCCTTGACGAAAACCAAGAGAGCACCTGTAATCCAGAAATGATGAAATTGTTAAACCAATATACAATTAGGGAAGACAAAACCTCCCCGATGCAAACATTAGGTGACATAATATAATAAAAACAGAGAACGATGGCACATCCAAAACACAAGATCTCGAAAACTCGTAGAGACAAGAGAAGAACACACTACAAAGCTACTGAACCACAATTGTCGAAATGCACAAACTGTGGAGCTACACATCGATACCATAGAGTATGTCCAGAATGTGGATTTTACAGAGGACGACTTGTTAACGAAAATGCTGTATCAGTATAAATTGAGTAATTGAAAAAAAATACAGCCCGCTTGAAGTCTTATAGACATCAAAACGGGTTGTTTTTATTTTTATTTAATCCAAAAATCATGAGAATAGGAATCGACGTAATGGGAGGCGATAACGCTCCATTAGAAATCATAAAAGGAGCTGCATTGGTCCTTGAAAATATCGACACAAATATAAAAATTGTTTTATTTGGCGATAATACTCAAATAAAAACCATTTGCAAAGAAAATTCCATCGACAGTTCTCAGTTTGACATTGTCCACACAACAGAAATCATAGAAATGCACGAGCATCCTGCAAAAGCATTTCAAGGAAAACCTGACTCAAGCATAACAAAGGGGTTCGAATATCTTGCTCATGAAAAAATAGACGCATTTGCAAGTGTCGGAAATACAGGAGCAATGCTTGTAGGTGCAATGATGGTTATTAAACCATTAGAAGGCGTAATTCGACCCTGTCTTGCAACGGTTCTCCCTAAAACGGATGGTAAAGATGCCATACTACTAGACGTAGGCATTAATCCCGATTGCAAACCCGAAGTACTATTACAATATGGTATACTTGGATCAATTTATGCATCGGAAGTATATGGTATTAAAAACCCTAAAGTAGGACTACTAAACATTGGATCCGAAGAGGGAAAAGGAAATCAATTGGCAAGATCAACGTATGATTTAATGAAAGATACAAAAGCGTTCAATTTCATAGGAAACATTGAAGGCTCAGATCTTTTCCGCTCGGATGTTGCCGACGTTGTAGTTACCGATGGCTTCACAGGGAACATTGTTTTAAAACAATCCGAATCCATTTATAGATTAACAAAGAAAAGAAACATAGACGATGAGTATTTCAATCGTTTTAATTTCGAATTATACGGAGGAACACCTGTATTAGGAATTAATCGAACGGTAGTAATTGGACACGGAGTATCAAAAGCTATGGCTATAAAAAACATGATACTGCACACAATAGATATTGAAAAGGCAAAAATGGGACGCAAAATAGCCGAACGTTTGAAAGAAAATAAATAACCATTTGCCAGATGATCAATTTTTACTACTTTTACCCCCTCGATGAAAAATAAAATATACTAAAGATTTTATCGGATGAATAAAATTATTGCCACAATATCAGGAGTTGCGGCGGCATTGCCCGACTACATCCTCACAAATGAGGAGTTAAGTACGATGGTTGACACAACGGACGAATGGATAATGACAAGAATTGGCATTAAAGAGCGTCATATTCTGCGAGAACCAGGAACAGGAAGTTCTGATGTTGGAGCAAAAGCAGTCCTAAGCCTTCTTGAAAAAACAGGAACAAAGGTAGAAGAGATTGATTTAGTAATATGTGCAACTGTAACACCAGACATGCAATTCCCAGCTACGGCAAACATTATTTGCGATAAGGTGGGAATTAAAGATGCCTTTGCCTTTGATCTTAATGCTGGATGCAGTGGTTTTCTATATGCACTTTCTACCGGATGTAAATTTATTGAAGGTGGTCGATACAAAAAAGTGATCGTTGTGGGTGCTGAAAAGATGAGTAGCATTGTTGATTATCAAGATCGAGCTACATGCCCAATCTTTGGAGATGGATCAGGTGCTGTTCTTTTAGAACCATCGAAAGATGAAAATGGAATAATTGACGAGCTACTTCAATCGGATGGTGTTGGAAGAGTTCATCTTCACCAAAAAGCAGGCGGATCAGTAAAACCAGCTTCTCATGAAACGGTTGACGCAAGAGAACACTTTATATACCAAGAGGGACAACCCGTTTTCAAATGGGCAGTTTCTAAAATGGCAGATGTTGCCGTAGAAGTAATGAAACGGAACAATATCACCCCCGAAAATTTAAACTGGTTAGTTCCGCATCAAGCGAACATGCGAATTATTGAAGCGGTTGCAAAACGAATGGGAATTAGTCCCAGCCAAGTTATGATTAACATCCAAAAATACGGAAACACAACCTCAGCTACTCTACCACTGTGCCTTTGGGAATGGGAGCCTCTTCTTAAAAAAGGAGATAATCTTATCTTAGCCACCTTTGGAGCCGGATTCACATGGGGAGCAATATATATTAAATGGGGATACGATGGAAACAAAACAAACAACTAGCATCATGGCAAAATCAACAATCACAGATCCCAACTCCATAAACATTATATGTGAAGGGACATCAATTACAGGCGATATTATAACGGATGGTGAAATCAGAATAGATGGGACTTTAACAGGAATTCTACAAGCAAAGGGTAAAGTTGTTATTGGAGTTACCGGAAAACTTTCCGGAGAATTAAGTTGTAAAAATGCCGACATTCAAGGAAAAGTAGATGGCAAAATCACGGTTTTAGAGCTTCTTACATTTAAGAAAACCTGTGTGTTTAAAGGGGACTTGAGCACAAAACAACTCGCCATAGAACCTGGAGCAACATTCAATGGCACTTGTCAAATGAGCAGTACTGCACCCAGCACAAGCGATATGAAAAAATAATAAAAAAGATGGGAATTTTATTTCCATCTTTTTTTTCAGACTTTCACGCTAGCTATTTCCAAACACATTACAATTTACAGGGAAAGTAAATCGATACAACTTCCTTATTTACTAGCAACTATATAATAAAACACGCTTCGTGAATTAAAAGATTTCATTTTCCCCTGCATTTTTGAGCCTTGATATGGCATATTTTGTATCTTTATGTCACATTTAGTAGTTTTTCATTATAAGTAGAAAAGATGAAACAATACATCTTCAAAATATTAGCAATTAGCATATTATCTCTAATAATTGGCTTCAGTCTTCATTTTGCGCAGATCAAGAATTTCAATATTAATCTTTACATCCTGATTCTTGTATTTTATAACGTAATATACGGCGCCACTCACTATCGACTATGCAAACAATTGACATCAAAAAAATTCAGTTTGACATTTTTATCATTTTCAGTTCTCAAGTTATTAATTCTCATGTCTTTAATGGGCACAATGCTCTTCCTTAACAGAGAAAATGTATTATTCATTGCTGTAACAATATTATCACACTATTTAGTATTCTCGATTAACGACATCATTTCTATTATGGCCAAAATAAAAGGTCAGAAACAAAATCAGGGAGACTTGAAACATGAATGAACATAACCACATAAAAAATCGATTGCTATTTACCGCAATATTAATTTCCCTTTTTTTTATTGGACAAGGCTCATCATATGCCAATTCCACCAAGGAAAAACTAAATCCGGGAGTTCTTATAATAAATCACATCTCCAATTCCCATGAATGGCATATACTTACAACCCCATCAGGAAAACACATCTCTATTCCACTCCCAATAATTGTTTACAGCAATTATTCAGGAATGCATGTTTTCATGTCTTCAAAATTTGAACACGGCCACACTAAGTATAAAAACCTAGAACTTGCCACGACCGGAGAAAACAAAGGAAAAATAGTTGAATACGATGAAGAGGGGCGACTCTTAAACTCAAAACCCTACGACTTTAGTCTTACAAAAAATGTTGTTGGATTACTTTTGGCGCTTACCTTAACATTCGTTGTATTTTACAAAGCTGCAAACATTTCGACCAAACGTCGAGGCTTAGCTCCTAAAGGATTATTATCGGTCATTGAACCACTAGTTGTATTTGTTAGAGACGATATTGCCAAACCATCAATTGGTTCAAAAACAGAAAAGTTCCTCCCCTTTTTACTCTCCATATTTTTTATGGTTCTGGTTACCAATTTATCAGGATTAATACCAATAGTTCCCTTTGGGGCGAATGTTACAGGAAACTTATCGGTCACATTAGGATTGGCATTATTCACCTTCTTGACTATAAACATCAATGCCAACCGAAACTATTGGAAACATATTTACAATACACCTGGGGTTCCTTGGTTTATGAAATTCCCAATTCCAATCATGCCCCTGGTTGAATTCCTTGGAGTATTTATAAAACCCCTAGTTCTTGCAATTCGACTATTTGCAAATATAATGGCTGGTCATATCATTGTTTTGGCTTTCTTATGTTTAATTTTTATATTCTCGCAATTATCAATTATAGCAGGAGCCGTAGCAAGCCCTTTCGCAATAACATTTGTAGTTTTCATATCCGTACTTGAACTCCTTGTAGCCTTTATTCAAGCCTTTGTTTTTACTCTATTATCGGCAATTTTTGTTGGAATGGCCGTTGCAGAGCATCATTAATCTATAAAAAACACTATTATGGTAAGTTTATTAATTTTAGGTCAAATTGCAGGTGCAGCATTTGCAAACTTCGGAGCGGCAATGGCTGCTAGTTTAGTAGTAATCGGAGCATCTTTTGGAATCGGAAAAATCGGTTCTACAGCAATGGAAGCTATTGCACGTCAACCAGAAGCAGCTGGAGACATTCGTTCAGGAATGATTGTTGCCGCAGCACTTATCGAAGGAGTTGCCTTCTTTGCACTGGCTGTATGTTTTTTGATTTTGTTCGTATAACAAGATCTATGGGATTTTCACTTAGCGGTTGGCTAAGTGAAAATTCTTATTTGCCAAAATAGGGTTAACATCGTTAAAGAAACAATAAAAGCATTTATAATATGGAACTCTTTACCCCCGACTTAGGTTTGTTCTTTTGGACAGTTCTTGCGTTTGCAATATTCCTGTTCGCAATGAAAAAGTTTGCTTGGAAACCCCTTTTAACAATGCTTCACGAACGAGAGCATTCCATTGAAGAAGCACTCTCCGTTGCCGAAAAAGCACGAGCAGAATTTGCTAATTTGGAAAAAGAGCATAAACGATTAATCAAAGAAGCACAAGAGGAACGAATGAAAGTTTTGGCAGAAGCTAGAACTGAAAAAGCAGCAATTATCGCTGAAGCAAAAGAAGAGGCTTCGAAAAACGCAACACGCTTATTAGAAAATGCACGTGCCGAAATTAAAATCGAACGTGAAGCTATTTTCAATGAGATGAAAAATGAAATTGCTCGTTTTTCCGTCCAAATTGCCGAAGTAATACTGAAGCAAAAATTGGAAAATAAAAGCGTTCAACAACAGCTTATAGACGACTATATTAAAGAGCTGAAAATCAATTAGAAAATTTTTCAATTATGAATGAAAGTGCAATTTCAGTGCGATATGCAAAAGCGCTCTATAATCTTGCTTTAGAACAAGATAAGGGTGAGACCATATACAACGATCTAACGTTAATAAAGAACACGTTAGACGGTGAACCTTTGTTGCGCAATTTTCTAAAATCTCCAGCAATTTCAGGGAAAGAAAAAAAATCAACGCTACACACAATACTTGAAAATTCAGTAGATTCATTATCGTTGCGCTTTATAGATCTCATTACTGATAAAAATCGGGAAATGTTCCTGTATCGTATTGCATTGGAATACATTCGACTTTACATGGAAAACAAAAACTATGTACAAGTGAAAATAATCAGCGCCGTTGAACTGAATGAAAAACAAATTGAGATATTAAATAAATCCATCTCAAACCAACTAAATAAAGAACCCGTTATAGAAACCGTAGTTGACAAAACACTTTTAGGCGGTTATCAACTCATCATAGGCAATAAACAATTAGATCATTCTGTAAAAAGAATGCTCAAAGATTTTAACA
>JAQVXQ010000176.1 GCA_028709085.1 Salinivirgaceae bacterium
TGTGAAGAAAATCAATTAATCCCTTTAGGGTTGGGGTAAATAAATGATTTTCAAAAACCCTATGTAAATACTAGGTGCAAAATGGATAACCATATATTTTTATTAACCTAGATGTTGTTTGGAAATATAAGATTCCTGCGTCGTTCCGAGAAGGAGCGATGTGGGAATCTGTTGATAATCAAAAAGAGAAGAATTTATCACATTGGTTGAGACAACTCTTCTAAACATTTCCAAACAACTTCTTTTAAAATTAAACGATATGATAGCTGTAAATTTAAAAACTGCCGAACAAAAAGATACGCCACACAAAGTGGATGTAAAACAGATGTATAACAAACCCGATGCGCAAGCAATGCACATAACTCTACAACCCGGTGAAGCGTTGAAACCGCATAAAACTCCGGTTGATGTGTTTTTTTATGTGCTGGAGGGAAATCCAACCATTCATGTTGCCGATGAGGCCATTTCCTATCCAAAAGACACCGCCATTGAGAGCCCAAGAAATATTGTTCACTATCTTAGCAACGAAACCACAGAAGTTGCACGCATTTTGGTAATCAAAACTCCAAACCCACAAGGGCAAACAAAAGTGTTGTAAAAGCGTTTGTTTAATTTTAACCGTTTCTATTGAAAATAGAATTTTAAAACCGTATTGATATGTCAAATGAATTCCAAAAAGCGTCAAAATTCAGGTTTACCAGCGAGGTGGATTATAGTGAAGGAGGAATTGTTAGTAAAAATGTGCTAAAACAAGCCAATGGAAATATTTCATTATTTGCTTTTGATAAAGGTGAGGGTTTGAGTACGCATACTGCCCCTTTCGATGCCATGGTGCAAGTTTTAGAGGGTAAAGCAAGAGTTGTAATCGATGGAAAATCACATGATTTGGAAGCTGGCGAAACGATTATTATGCCCGCAAATCTTCCTCATTCTGTTGAAGCAACGGAGCAATTCAAGATGTTGTTAACAATGATAAAAGAGATCTTTAAAATACCATAATTATGAGCGAAATAATATGTAATTGCATGGGCATTACCAAACAAGAAATTGTGGATGCCATTAAAAATGAAGGTTGTAAAACCTTTGAAGATATTCAGAAAGTAACCGAAGCCGGAACCGTTTGCGGTGGTTGCGAAGATGATATTAACGATATTATTAAAGAGACGCTTTAGATAATAATAGTGCGGGAGTCTTTTGTAAATGTCTCCCTGATTGGAGTCGAAGGGCAAATAAGCAATTGTCATGCTTCGACTCCGCTATTGCGGACATGTTTTTTGTAATTCACTTATTATCAGCGTTTAATGTAAATTGAGGTTAACATTAGGTTATTTATAGGAAGCTATATATTTGGCTAACGCCAAGTTTTTGTCTTCGACAATCCCATGGCTGAAGCCATTGGCAACTCAATTACAACATCTGCGAACTTGGTAGGTTTTGAATTGCCTGCGGCTTCAGCCGTGGTTTGACGTGCAATAATGCCATTTGACTTTAGTCAAATATTCTTCATTGTCATTACACATTGCGGATATTTGAAAAATATCATCCCGCTCAGCATGACTCAAGTTTTTGATGATAACCGAATTATAGTATAAAAACGTATAAATTTCACAAAACGTGACACCCCTATATCGATTTTTCAAGAAATATCACAAATGGTTAGGCATTGTGCTTGCCACGGTTTTTATTTTTTTCGCCCTTTCGGGGATTGTCATGAATCATCGGAAGTTTTTTTCGTCGGTGGATGTTGGGCGCAGTTGGTTGCCTTCTGAATATCAGTATGTTAATTGGAATAACGCAGCTTTGCGTGGCGCGGTGAATTTGACCGATGATTCTCTTTTGGTGTACGGAAACATCGGAATTTGGAAAACCGATTCGATGTTTCACTCCTTTGTGGATTTTAATCAGGGTTTTTCTCGTGGAATTGATAATCGGAAGATCTCGGACGTGATTGAAACAAACAATGGGACTCTTTTTGCTGGAACCATGTTTGGTTTGTTCCGTTTTTCATCTTTAGAGAATCAATGGAAAGAGGTTGAGCTACCATCTTTTGAATCGCGCATTGTTGGGCTTGAAGAACAAGGCGATTCGTTAATTGTTATGACCCGCTCTTATGTTCTTGTAGCACAATCGACCGATAATTACACCACATTTACAGAACAAACTTTGCTACCTGTTTCTGGAAAAGAGAAGCAGGTTTCTTTGTTTCGCACCATTTGGGTGATTCACTCGGGCGAAATTTGGGGTTTAACGGGCAAACTTTTAGTAGATTTGGGTGGAATAGTAATGATTTTACTCTCCATAACTGGAATCGTTTATTTTATAGCTCCCAAGCGGTTGAAGCGATCTAAAGAACGCGTACTGTTAGCAAAGCGATTGAAAAAGCGAATCCGTTGGTCCTATAAATGGCATCTGAAAGTTGGGATTATTAGCAGTTTTGTTTTGTTAATTGTTATGTTGACAGGGATGTTTTTGCGTCCGCCATTGCTCATTCCCATTGCATCAAAACAGATTGCACCCATTAAAGGAACCACGTTAAACTCCTCGAATTATTGGAGCGACAACCTGCGTGATATAATTTATGACAGCGAACAAGAGCAATTTTTAATATCAACATCCGATGGGATTTTCAAACTAAACAAAACCTTGGATAGTCATCCTCACCCATACGAAGTAGAGCCACCGGTAAGTGTTATGGGAATAAATGTATTTCGTAAAGTGAGCACCGATACCTATTTGGTGGGCTCGTTTAGTGGTCTATTCCTGTGGAATCCTGCTCAGGGAACTGTTGTCGATTATATAACAGGAAAGCCTGTTGAGGCGCGGCGTTCAATGAGCGCTCCGTTTGGCAATATTTCCGTTGCCGGATATTTAACGATGGGTTTGGAAAGAGAAATTGTTTTTGATTATGGTGCAGGAGCGATCTCTTCGTCCTCCAATTTTCAAATGCCTTCCATGCCATTGGAGATTGTTGAAAAGAGTGGAATGTCGCTGTGGAATTTGGCACTTGAGGTGCATACATGGCGGATTCTTAACTTTATGATTGGCGGTTTCTATATTTTGGTTGTACCCTTGTCGGGAATCCTTGGGCTTATTTTAATTTTATCGGGTGCAGGAATGTGGTTTATTCGTAACAGGAAGCAAAAAAGATGTCGAACGTAATCTTTTTCAATGATTATTAGACAAAAAAAGTTTTCGAACCAACCCCGAAGTGGATTGAATATTTAACGACGAAGGAGTTCAATATGCTGATAGATAATCAATAATGATATTTCGAACCAATAAAATCAATTCATTAACCCCAAAAAACTATAATTATGAACATCGTAAATCTACAAAATGCACAAAAAGTACCTTTTGACCTTGATGGTCGTATTTTGTTTACATCACCGAAAGCGGAGATTATTCATTTGCATCTGAAGGCAGGGGAGGTGCTTGCCAAACACACCAATCCGTTCGATGTAGCCATCTATATTGTTGAAGGCAATGGTATTATTGAAACCGACGAGACGATAAATGAAGTTTCGGCAAACGACACTATTTCAATTGCTGCCGGATTGAATCGTGGGCTCACTAATTCGGGCAATTCTGATTTAAGAGTGTTGGTTTTTAAGATTTTTTAGTTTCAGAATTTAGTGGCTATTTCAGTTTAATGTGCGTTCAGTAGAACTGTAAGAGGTGCACCAGTGGGCTGTTTAGCTCAATGGCAATCTATTCGATTGGCGGTTCGTTGTTCTTTCGTTAGTGTCATTGTCTTTTCAATTTTTAGGGTTTTAGTATTGCACGAAGGATACTTTTATAAAGGTCACTCCAAGACAACCAACCCATATTATCTGCAACTGATTGTTCTGATTCAAAAGGAATTCCATTTAGACTTTCTCGTAATGGTTTTAAACTACCGTTTCTGCCAACTTTGTAATAACTGAACCACCAAGCACTTTTCCATTTGTCATAAAACCCTCCCTTTGAATTTGAAAGGGCTTCTGTTTTGGTTCTTCGCTGGGTCAACTTATCGATAGGAGCAATGTCCAAGAAGATAAAATAAAATTCCTTGCTTCCCGCACTGTCTAAACCTACTCGTAATTTTCTTGCAATTTGGTCGTGAGGTTTTTTCTTCGATGGGTCTGGGTCAGCTAAACTAATAGAACTGTATAGTTTTGCCTCAATAAATATTAATATGTCTGGCAGTTCAATACTTGCATCAACTTCTGTGCTTTCTTTTGTAATTATTCCCGTATATTCCTTGCCGATGAAAATCTTTATGTTGTCATCAGAATAATTTTTGTCTTTAAAGCTGAAATTGCATTTCCCTTCATAGGCATCTTCTAAAATTTCGTCTAATGCAACGACTTTTTTGTCAAGGGAAAGTTTGATATTACTTCAAAGCAACTCCAAGTCAGAGCATCCTCGCTATTTGAACTAATCCCATTTTTCCATTTGTGTCTCATTCCTTTGTAGTCCTGCTTGAGAAAATCTTCTAAAGCCTTTTCACGTCCTGGAATAATTGCGTGGTTTCGCCGATAGTCCTCGTACTTCATTTTGGTCTGATTTTTAGTTATTGACTATTCTTTGTTTTATAATGTTTCAATTTGTTGGCACTGTCGTCTAATACAATGACGCACAATGGTTTGGTTATGCGTAGTGCGGGATTAGAGCACTTCACTGTCGGCTTACCGATATGTTTGTTAATATTCATCTAATTTCAATTTAGCACTAAAACCCGCATTACGTATAGCTTTTGTGCGTGCCCTGCCTTGAGCAGTGCACACTTGTTTGAAGGTCTGATTGATTTCCAAAAATACAAATTTAATTTAACAGCCCAAGTAACGAGTGTGTCTTAGTTTTCCAGCGGGTGAATTACAAAGTAATCACAGCCAGTCCCGCTTATGCGGGGATATATCTTAGCGAACCGCCGTATATGTGAACGAATAAAAACAAACTAGTAGTTTGTTTTTTGAAGAGAAGGAGCGAAGCTTGTTGCCTGTCCCGATAACGAAGTGTCGGGATACGTACGGTGGCCCCGACCTCTCGGTACGGGGTAAATAGTGAGTGGTGCACCAGTGGGCTGTTTAGCTCACTGGCCATCTACTCGATTGTAGGCTGGCTTTCTTCTCTTTTCTTAATAATTTTATGTTCCTTATCAATAAATATGGGAATAATAATATCAAGGTAAATAAGAATGTAATTATAAACCATTGCCTTACAGAACCACTACCGTTCTCTTTTGATTTAATCAAATTGTCTGGAGCTTGTAATAAACTATTATCTGTTATTTCATCGCTTTCCCAAAAATTAGCCTCTTTATAGAAATAATTATCTTGTTCATCCTTCAATAACAAAATTTGAGGACCTCCTTCTTGTTTTATATTTTCATAGTCAATGTATAAAACCACTTTTGAATTAGGATTGACTTTAATGTCTTTTCTAGCAAATGTTGGAAGTGCAGGAGGACTATAAAATAAATACTGGCTTAGAATTGAAAAATCATCAACTTTTTCAATATACTTTTTCATTTTATCTGCATTCTCCCATTCTTCTTCCAAATCCCAGCCACCTACACCGAATTGCATTAATGGTGTGATATAAAATGATTTACTAATATTATTTGTTACTGTATATTTTCTGACAATTGGTAATAATGTCACCCCAATAATCACAATGGACAAAAATCCAGATACAAATAATGTCAAAATACTATAAACGATAATTTTTACTTTCCTTTTTTTCATAATTATTTTTTTAGCTTGCCTACAACGCATGGGTAGTCGAGTAAGCAAGGGCATTTCAGCCCAAGCTTCTCACAGAATCGTACTTGAACCTCTCAGCTCATACAGCCTGCCCCGATCCTTATCGGGGGCTCTTCATGTCTAATCACAAATGTAGCAAATTCTACGAATGCACCAATGTCCAATGTGGAAATAAATCGGGTCGCTCTTTGTGTTTGATTTTCAAATACTTGATAGCTGCCCGTGTTGCCAAGTCTTTCTCCCACCTGTCCCACTTCGTGAGCCTTATGTTTAACCGATGCCATATTTCATGCGTGTGTCCTGTCCAAAACTTACAGTAGTAATTCATTAAGCGCCAAGAGCCATCACCTTTTCTTTGTCATTTTCAAGATGACAACTTTCATCACAGTATATTTTAATTATTTCTCTCATATATTTAAGCCAATTATCTGTAAATTTACTTTTCTTATTCTTTTATTGTTAGTCTTGTTAATATTTAGGATTGCTTACGTTTGGCGGTGATAAATCGTTGGGGATTGCGGGCTACTATCCTGTCCAGTTACACCGAACTTGATGCGTGGCAGAGTGTTTGAATAACCACCTAAACCCCAATGTTTTATACCGCGTGTGTGTTCCCTGCCTTGAGCAGTGTACACTTGTTTGAAGGTCTGATTGATTTCCAAAAATACAAATTTAATTTAACAGCCCAAGTAACGAGTGTGTCTTAGTTTTCCAGCGGGTGAATTACAAAGTAATCACAGCCAGTCCCGCTTATGCGG
>JAQVXQ010000177.1 GCA_028709085.1 Salinivirgaceae bacterium
CACATTCTTCTACCTTGGATATGGGCGTCAAATACCCAACATTCAATTAGATGATAAAGTTGTTGTTCTGCTATTGGATCAAAGTTTTGGCAAAACATACGAAACTGTAAAGAGAATATCGAAAGAGACTAGTGCCCGATATTTTGTGGTCATTGGTAAAAAAACAGGTGGTTTTATAAATTTTAATCCCGAGAAACATACGTTAGCAAAATCTGGCATCTTTCAGATAGATGGCCTATTTGAAAATTTTTCAACAAAATTTCTTGACAAAAACAGCCATAAATACGATTTAAGTGCAGAACACTATAACGCTTTTATGCAATATAACGACACGTTAATGATTAGTCTTGCATATCCGAATCGAACAATAGATCTGTTCAATATGTCGTACAAAGATCTCGTAAAACAGGAGAAAAAGGCAGAAAAAAAGGGAATAAAAAACGAAATAACCTTTCGAAACGACACCGCAATTGTTTTTGCAGAGACAAAAGAGCTACAAAAAGATACGATACCAACTGAAAATGTTGTGGCTTTTATTGAGGGCAGTGACAAAAAAAATGAAGTTATTGTAGTATGTGCTCATTACGATCATTTGGGTACATTTGGCAAACAAATCTATTATGGCGCCGACGATAATGCCTCGGGAACCGCTTCAATAATGGAGATGGCTGGAGCTTTTCAACAGTTGGCGAACAAAGGAATCAGACCGCACCGAAGCATTCTATTTGTAGCTTTTTCGGGCGAAGAGATTGGGTTGCGAGGATCCGATTATTTCGTTTCAAACTGTCCTGTCCCCATTGATTCGGTAGTTTTAAATATAAATCTTGACATGGTGGGTCGTAACCAAGATAATAAAGAGAAGCACAGCAACACTGTTTTTTTTCTAGCCAATGGCAAACAAAGAAAATTGTTGAAACGAATCGCAAAAAATACGGGTGAAAATAACGAGGCATTGAAAGTATCTCTCCACCCTGGATTTAGTGAACGCTTGATGTGGAAATATTCGTCCGATCATTACCGATTTCACCGGATAAATATTCCAACGGCATGTTTCTTTACAGGATTACACCCCGATTATCACACTTCCCGCGATACACCCGATAAAATAAATTACGAAAAGCTTACCGAAATAACTAAAGCCGGTGTTGTAACACTATGGCAGATTGCAAATTCAAAGAAAAAAATGACGCGTAAAATTGAAATACCAACAAAAAAGAGTCTTATTGAAAAAATGATGGACTAACCCCCTCATTTTTAAACAATTAATGGGTTACAAGCGGTTCGCTTTGTCCTAAAAAACGTAAAACAAATTTTCAGAACGAAATAACCAAAATCGATCAACGCTCTCTGTAATGCAATTTATTGAATAGTTGGGGTGGAATATCCTTACATTAGTGCATCTAACACCAGTAACTAATCATTGACAAGTCAAAATTAGGACTTGAATTTCACATTAAATAATTTCTAACTCCCCACAATATTCAGTAGTCCAAATTCACATAACCTATTTCACCAATCTAATAATCATTTACCTTTACAGCCCTAACAATTCCGCAACACATGGATTTTGCACAAATATTTAGCGACTACGGATTTATTCCCATTATATTGTTGGCCTGTTTTTCCTTTTTTGCCGGATTTATCGATGCCGTAGCCGGCGGCGGTGGGTTAATACAATTGCCAGCGTTACTGGTAACCCTCCCCAATACACACATTCCTACTTTGCTGGGAACCAACAAAATAGCCGGACTTGCGGGAACATCCATCTCAGCGTATCAATATTCAAAACGCATTAAATTCGACTACAAACTCCTATTCATAATCTCGGGATTCACCTTTTTTGCCTCCTTTGCAGGCGCAAAAACCCTAAGTTATATCAGCGCAAATACATTAAAGCCATTGATGCTTGTAATTCTCTTAATTATAGTCATTTACACGTTTTTTAAGAAAGATTTGGGATCGGTACAGACCAAAACATTGCCCCTGAAAAAACAGATTATTCTAGGCTCAATATTGGGAACAATTGTTGGTTTTTACGACGGTTTTTTTGGTCCGGGAACCGGTAGCTTTTTAATGCTTGGATTTGTATTACTGCTTGGTTTTGAATTTATTAAGGCATCGGCCTATTCAAAATTCATTAACTGCATTGCCAACATTTCTGCCCTTCTTGTTTTCATCTGGAACGGCAACTACATTCTGGAATTTGCCATTATTATGGCTATTTGTAATGTAATAGGTAATATTTGCGGCTCAAATATGGCGCTGAAACGTGGAAATAAATTCATACGCGGATTTTTTCTAATCATTGTATCGATGCTGATTTTGCGATTTGGCTATGATATTTTCTTTGCGTAAAATTGCATCAATAATCTAATTGAGACACCTCTGAATGAACTCAAGGTGCACAGAGAATTCTTTTCTGAGATGCTAAAAAAAATCCACAACTGCATTTTAGACATATACTTTTACAACTTTCAAAACTGAGTGTTAATTTGTTTTCATTGTTGTCCGGTATTTTTTTTGAGATTCTTCGCTAACACTCAGAAACGTATGTTCGACAAAACCGCTGAAAATATTTACACCTTTATCAATGAAAAGGTTTTAATAGGTTTTATAAGAAAATAAATCTTGATTTGTTGAAAGGTGATTTTTATTCTGCAAGCATGTTGGTGAAAATGTTGATGAATAAAAAAGCCACTTACGAATTCAATTTCATAAGTGGCTGATTTCCAAGTGACCCCGGAGGGATTCGAACCCCCGACCATCTGATCCGAAGTCAGATACTCTATCCAGCTGAGCTACGAGGCCAAAATAAATTCTGGTTACAAAAAAGCCTTACAATGGTGATTGTAAGGCTCTGTTTGCATCTGTAAAAAGTCGGGGTAGCAGGATTCGAACCTACGACCCCCTGCTCCCAAAGCAGGTGCGCTAGCCGGACTGCGCCATACCCCGATTAATATTTTAATTCCTAAGTAAGATCATCTGTGCGGAGAGAGGGGGATTCGAACCCCCGGTACAGTCACCCGTACGGCAGTTTAGCAAACTGCTGGTTTCAGCCACTCACCCACCTCTCCTTATTGAGAGTGCAAATATAGATAAACTTTTCTTATCTCAAAACAGATTCCCTGTTTTTGTTATATAAAAAACTAAAAAAATGCACCCCAATTACGAATCGCATTCAAAATCAAGATTTTGAGGCGAATTGTTTTTTGAAAAAATTATTCGCAATTACGCATCGAAAGCTGAATTCGCTCCCTTTCCTTATCTACGGACAGCACGCGCACCTTAACTGCTTGATGCAATTTTACAACATCCGCCGGATTTTGAATAAACGTATTGCTAATCTCCGAAATATGAACAAGCCCATTTTGCTTAATCCCAATATCAACAAAAGCTCCAAAATTGGTAACATTCGTAACAATGCCGTTTAAAACCGCACCCTCAATCAAATCATCGATGCTTTTTATGGAATCGTCAAATTGAAACGACGTAATCTTACCCCGTGGATCGCGACCAGGCTTTTTCAACTCCTCAATAATATCGTTAAAAGTTAATTCACCACAATTTTCATTTACAAATTCCGCTGCATTAATGCCTGTCAACACACTTTTATTTCCAATCAACGCATCGACCGAAATCTTTAGTTTTTTTGCCACTTGATTAACAACATCATAATTCTCAGGATGCACTGCGGAGTTATCCAATGGATTATCGCCTCCGGGAATGCGCAGAAAACCAGCACTTTGCTGAAATGCCTTTGCTCCCAGCCGAGGCACCTTATTCAATTCCTTACGCTGACTAAAAGCACCATGTTCTTTTCGATATTCAATAATATTTGCGGCAATAGATGGACCTAATCCCGAAACGTAGGACAACAACTGCATTGAAGCGGTATTTAAGTTTACTCCCACTCTATTAACACAACTCACAACAACTTGATCCAATTCTGTTTTCAGTTTCGCTTGATTTACATCGTGTTGATACTGACCTACACCAATCGACTTAGGATCGATCTTAATAAGTTCCGCCAGTGGATCCGACAATCGTCGAGCAATCGAAACCGAGCCTCTCACCGTTACATCATACTCAGGAAACTCGTCGCGTGCCACTTTGGAGGCTGAATAGATGGATGCACCACTTTCATCGACCACAAAAACGGTAACATCTTCACGAAAGCGCAACGATGAAATAAAACGTTCTGTTTCTCGACTTGCCGTACCATTTCCAATGGCAATCATCTCAATCCGGTATGCTTCAATTAAGGTATGGATCTTTCGTGCCGCAGCAATCTCTTCTGATTTGGGCGGATGGGGATAAATTGTCTCATGATGAAGCAACGTTCCAAACTCATCGAGGCATACAACTTTACAACCTGTTCTGAACCCGGGATCAATTCCTAATATCCGTTTCTCGCCTGCAGGAGGCAACATCAATAATTGCCGTAAATTGGATGCAAACACTCTAATTGCCTCCATATCAGCAATTTCTTTATAATAATTAATCGTCTCCGTTTCCATCGACGGCATTAACAACCGCTTGCAACTATCGCTGATTGCCATGGCAACCTGCTCCGCATTTTTATTGCGAGCTCGAATATATCTACGTTCAACAATCTCCTCCATTTCGCTCACCTCCACAGAAACATGTACACGTAGCATCTTCTCTCGCTCGCCCCGCAACATTGCCATCAACCGATGGGATTTGCAATTTTTTACAGGTTCCGAAAAATCAAAATAATCCCGATAGGTTACTGCAATTTCTTCTTTCCCTTTCACCACCTTTGAACGGATATACGCATTCTTTATAAATATAAGGCGTATAGCACTCCGGACACCAGCATCCTCATTTATCTTTTCAGCAATAATATCGCGTGCTCCCGATAACGCATCTTCGATATTCTCAACCTCATTGCCAACAAAGGCACGCGCTAAGAACTCGGGATCGTCCTTTGTTTGTCGCAAAATAACCTCCGACAAAGGTTCCAACCCTTTCTCCCGAGCTATTTGAGCTTTAGTACGCTTTTTGGGTTTATAAGGAAGGTAAATATCTTCCAAACGAACCAACTCCAACTCATTTTCAATTTTAGAACGTAAATCAGGAGTCAAAGCTCCTTGCTCCTCCATTGACCGAAGAATGGTATCTTTACGTTGCTCTAAATCATTGTACCGATTTAGATGATTTTCAATTTCAAACAGCGCCACTTCGTCAAGATTTCCAGTGCGTTCCTTTCGATAACGACTTATGAATGGTACGGTGTTTCCCTCCTTTAGTAGCAATATAGCGGAATTAAGGCGTTCAATATTTACAGTTAATAAACTGCTAACATGATTTAAATAGTAATTTTTCACGATTTAAATTTTTATTTTTACAAAAATAGCAAAACTCATTAGTTTAAACCTAAATAATTGAAACTGTTTCGTATCCAAAACACCTTATAAAATTAAAATCAACACAAATTTGTAACCTTTTGCAATGAAAACAGTTTAAAGTAAGGGGAACTATTTGAAAAAAGATCATCGTTTTCATGTAATTTCAGTGAATTGAGCATTATAATTTGTCGTATAATCCTTTATTTCACGACACTTTTAAAAAATAAATGTATTTGCGTTGCAAATTTGTTTTTTTATAAAAAAGACTTATATTTGTGGCGTAACCTTAGTTAAACTTAAACAAATATCAATTATGAGAAAGTTTACATTAGTAATTAGTATGTTGGCAATGGGTTCGTTTGTTTTCGGACAACAAATGGACAATGTTCAGCACAGACTATCAAAAATGACAGAAAATTCTGTCGAGACAACTACACAAAGCTCTAAGCGCGATGTTATTGGAGCAGGAGACATTATTTTCAGCGAAACTTTTGACTCTACCGATTGGCACACTGCAATTGATGACAACTTAGTAGCTATCCCTGAAAACATGCCTAACGGTTGGACTGCGTACGATGCTACCGGAAACAACTTTTTCATCCGTTGGTCAACAACAGGTCCACGTGGAAGATACACTTCGCCATCCACTGGTACTGCAGCTCTTGTGGATCCATGTACCACTTGTTTGGTATATTCAACGAGTGATGAGGAAGGAGACAGAGGATTCCTACTTCTTGAGCTTGATTTTTACAACACAATGCCAAATGGATCACCAGTAGATCCATCTATTGCAATGGACACTTATGTTCAAACAAGAGCCATTGATGCATCAGCTAACGGAGCTGTTTCTATTTATCTAGAGCAGAACCATCGATTTTGTTGTGCAAACTATGGCCCTGAAGTGGGCCCAAAACTTATGGTAAGTACAAACTTAACAGATTGGACTACGTATCGTATTGACCAAGCAGCTATTAATGCTACTCCTAAGGAAAATCCATCTGTTCTAGAAATATCACTAAGCTCAGTTGCAGCAAATAAATCAACCGTTTATTTGCGTTTCCACCTCAAAGGTCATGAAGCCTACTATTGGTCAATGGACGATGTTTCGCTGTATGAGCC
>JAQVXQ010000178.1 GCA_028709085.1 Salinivirgaceae bacterium
ATATATGGACACGGAAGGAAACGAACATGCCATTACAACGGAAGGTCCAGTTTCACTATTTGTATTCAAAACCTCAGTGGAAGAGCATATTGGCGAAGTATGCTACTTTAAAGTAGTTACAGGAACGTTGAAAGAAGGTATGGATTTAATCAATCGCAGAACCGGAAACAAAGAACGATTCACCCAAATTAACTTAGTTGCAGGTAAAAACAGAAATAAGATTTCAGAAATTGTAGCTGGAGACATTGGCGCAGTTGTAAAACTTAAAGAGTGTAAAACCAACGATACATTTTCTGAAAAAGAGGCTGATTGGACCTTTGTTCCCATCAAACTCCCATTATCAAAATTCAGAACTGCGGTTAAAGCCGTAAACGAATCAGACGATGAAAAGCTTGCCGAAATTATTCATCGCATCTCTAGCGAAGATCCATCCATTAAAATGGAGATGAGTAAAGAATTACGCCAAATGATTGTTCATGGACAAGGCGAGTTCCACCTAAACACCATGAAATGGCAAGTTGAAAATATTTTCAAAGTCCCCATCGAGTTTATCAAACCACGTATTCCATATCGCGAAACAATTACAAAAGCAGCACAAGCCGATTTCAAACATAAAAAACAATCCGGAGGTGCGGGTCAATTTGGAGAAGTTCATCTAGTAATTGAGCCTTATTTTGAAGGAATGCCCAACCCAAAATCATACAATATCAATGGTAAAGAAGTAACCGTATCCGTTCGTGGAATGGACGAACACATATTACCTTGGGGTGGAAAACTAGTGTTTGTAAACAGTATTGTTGGAGGATCTATCGATGCACGTTTTCTTCCCGCAATTCTTAAGGGATTACTAGAACGCATGGAGAGAGGTCCATTGACCGGTTCATATGCACGCGACATTCGAGTGATTGTTTATGATGGAAAAATGCACCCTGTTGACTCCAACGAAATATCATTTAAAATAGCCGGTAGTAGAGCATTTAGCGCCGCTTTCCGCAACGCAAACCCAAAAATCATGGAACCTGTCTATAAAGTAGAAGTCCTTGTTCCATCAGAGTACATGGGCGACGTTATGGGCGACCTGCAAACCCGTCGTGCTATGATTGAAGGAATGAATAATGAAGGAGGACACGAAAAAATTATCGCTCGGGTTCCATTAGCCGAAATGAATAAATACTCAACTTCGCTAAGTTCAATTACATCGGGTAAAGCAATGTACTCCATGGAATTTATTGAGTATGCCCCAGTACCGGGCGATATTCAAGAAAAACTTCTGAAAGCATACGCTGATGAAGAGGAAGAGTAGATTAAATACCATTACAATAAAAACAGCTCATCATTTTGGTGGGTTGTTTTTTTTGCATAAACTCACCCTTGATTGTTGGTTAATTCGAGAAAAAGGGCGTGTAAAACCGTAAAATTCGTACTTTTGTGTAAATTCAATCCATACACGATATAAACAAGAATTAGGCATACACTATGACACAAATATTTTCAATGACCGGGTTTGGACGATCCCTTGGTGAGTACAATGGAAAACGAATAACCATTGAAGTGAAAACGTTAAACAGTAAATCGCTGGATCTGAATCTCCGCATCCCCTCCTACTATCGGGAAAAAGAGTCCGATATACGTTCCATGGTTTCAGAGAAGATGATTCGAGGCAAAGTTGATTTTCAAATGTATGTGGAATTAACAGCCTGCGAACCCAAAACCAATATCAACCAAAATATATTTGCTTCCTATTACAAACAACTCGAAGAGATATACACATCGTTAAATAAAACCATTGGAGAAGAAACAATGGCCTCCATTACTCGATTTCCCGATGTAATGGAAACCCGCCACGAAGAACTTGAAGCCGACGAATGGGTGGTAATAAAAGATCTTATAGAAGAGAGTATAACCAATTGTTTGCAATTTAGGGCAACGGAAGGATTATCGCTCCGAAATGATTTGGTTCAGAAAATTGACACCATTAATGAACTTAAAGAACAGATCTTACCCCTTGAACCTCAACGGAAAGAGACCATAAAAGCCCGAATACAAAAATCGATTGCCGAACTGGAAGAGCCGGAAAAATTTGATCCAAATCGATTTGAACAGGAGTTAATCTACTACATCGAGAAATTGGACATAAACGAAGAACGTGTTCGGCTAGAACAACATCTAAAATACTTTATCGAAACAATGAATTTAGGAGGAGCAATTGGTCGAAAACTTGGATTTATAACACAAGAAATTGGACGTGAAATAAATACATTGGGATCAAAAGCCAACCACAGCGAAATTCAAAAACTAGTTATTTTAATGAAAGATGAACTCGAGCAAATGAAAGAACAAATCTTAAACATTCTTTAAATTCAATAGCCATGGAAAAAGAAAAGTTAATTGTTGTTAGCGCACCCTCCGGTTCTGGAAAAACTACGCTTATTAAACATTTAATGTTCACCCTTCCAAAATTCGATTTTAGCGTCTCGGCAACGAGCAGAACTCCTCGGAAAGGAGAAGTGGACGGAAAAGACTATCACTTTATTTCGGTCGATAAATTCCGTGCACTCATTGCTGAAAACGGATTTATTGAATGGGAAGAGGTCTATCCCGATCGATTTTATGGCACATTAAAGTCGGAAGTAACGCGAATTGCCTCCATGGGAAAGATTGCACTTTTTGATGTCGATGTTAAAGGGGGTGTCAATATTAAGAAACTTTACAAAAAACAAGCATTGTCGATCTTTTTACAAGCACCCTCGATTGAGATCCTTGAACAGCGTTTGCGAAACCGAGGAACCGATAGCGAGACCGATATTCAAACTCGGGTTCAAAAAGCAGCTGAAGAGCTTACATATGCCCCAGAATTCGATTTCGTAATTACGAACGACGACCGCGAAAAAGCAAAAGAGGAGTTTGTGGAAATTGTTCAACAATTTATAGATTCGTAGCCCTATGTCAGTTCAAAAAACAACCGGATTGTTCTTTGGAACCTTCAACCCAATTCATATTGGACATATGGCCATTGCCAACTATATAAAATCGTTTGCGAATATGGATGAGCTATGGTTTATTGTCAGTCCACAAAGTCCGTTCAAAAAGCATCAAACCATATCCGACGATCGCCACCGATTGGAAATGGTACGACAAGCCATAGGAAATACTCCGGGATACAGAGCAAGCGATGTTGAGTTTCAGATGCCAACTCCCTCATATACAATCGATACCATTGTATATTTGAACGAGAAACACCCACGACGAAAATTTTCACTCATCATGGGAGCCGACAATTTGGAGCAAATTACCAAATGGAAAAATTATGAAGAGCTCCTAAAACGGTGTCCGATATTTGTGTATCCACGACCTGGTCATTCTGTTGATGTTCCTGCGGGTGCAAACATCACTGTTGTTAATGCACCACTAATGGAGATTAGTTCCAGTTTTATACGCAAAGCCGTGCAAGAAAACAGAGAGATTCCATTTTTCCTTCCACAAGGCGTATGGGAATATATTGAAAAAATGAATTTGTATCGGTAGTAGGCAACAATACATACAGATCTTTCGATTCAACACCTATTACAACTCAAAAATCATCACCCTAAATCCCGTATAAGTTTGATTCCCTCATCCGAAATATCAATAAACCGCTTACGATAGAGCGTTCCTATCGATTTCTTAAAGAGCTTTTTACTCATCTGAAATCGTTCGCCGATCTCGTCCGAAGAACTTTTATCACTAAAAGGCAAAAATCCGTCGTCCGCCTCTTTCAGGAGTTTCAAGATAGCCAACGATGCCTCGTCATGTCCCTCAAAACCATGTTTGTTTAATGTAATGTCGATATTATTATCATCGCGCACTTTAAGAACATAGCCAATAAGTTCCTCGCCTCGTTCAAATTTGCGGAACAAATAATTGCTATGTACCAATCCAATAAATTCATTGTCAACAATAACATTTAACCCAAGAGGGGTTTCGCGCCATGCAATCAAAGAGACCTTGTCGCCCGGATTGTACGCAACTTCGCTGTTTTTCAGATATTTATCTAAACGTTCCGAGGCAACCAAACGCCGTGTCGTGATATCGATATAGAGCACAACAGGAATTTTACTCCCAACTTTGGCTTCCTTAATTTGCTCTTTAAAGGGAAGCAACAGATGTTTTTCGAGTCCCCAATCGAGAAAAGCTCCAATTTTTGTAATTTCGACAACCTCAAGAGAAACAACTTTACCAAATTCAATAAGCGGGTTTTCAGTAGTTGCCACAATTCGATCCTCACTGTCTTTATAAATAAAAACAGAAATGAAGTTTCCGGGCAACATTTCCGGAGTAATATATTTGTTTGGAAGTAATACTTCGTCGCCTTCTTCGTCGGCAAGGTAGTAGCCCTGTGGGGTAATTCGAATTATTTCCAGTGTATTGTATCGTCCAATTGAGATCATTTGATTTGTTCTGAGGATATTAATTTAAGGCAAAATTAGCAATTCTACGCGAAACTCTATTAATCCAGATGAGAATCAACAAAATAATAAAATTATTTGAACTAAATCTAAATAAGAATGTTTATATAATTAAATAAAACACATCATTAAACACACACCCCGATTATGAAAAAAAACATGGGAAGTGCCGATAAGATTGTAAGAATTACCATTGCGGCAGTAATTGCATTCCTTTTTTATAAAGAACTTATAGGTGGAACTTTGGGCATTGTATTGCTTATTTTAGCACTTATTTTCGTTATTACAAGTTTCATTAGTTTTTGCCCGCTATACACCTTGTTTGGAATTAATAGTTGTCCCCGCAAAGAGACCGACATTACTGAAAAGAAATAGCAATAGAAACGATACTTTAGCCAAGTTTAGTTTTACATAAATACGGAGACTCAATTACGCATTGATCTTCGTATTTTTTTATCGTTATGAGTTTCAGATATTATTAAAAATTATCGCAAATTTCCCAAACAACAATTACAACACACATTAATTCGGGATAAAATCGGTATATTTACGTCATGTCGTATAATGAAACGCTACAAATAAAAACATTGAAAATGGAACAATACGCTTTAATTACCGGAGCCTCCGGAGGCATTGGAAAAGAACTTGCACATATACACGCACAAAATCGGCACAACTTAATATTGGTTGCGCGCAGCGAGGAGAAACTCGAAGAACTGAAAAACAGTTGGGAAGCCCAATATAAAATCAAAGTAATGACCTTTGCCTGTGATTTGTCAAAACCTGCAAATGCAACTTTAATTTACGATGCGTTAAGGAAAAACGATATATCCATTGACTTTTTGATTAACAATGCCGGATTTGGCAATTACGGACTCTTTGCAAAGACAAATCCAAGCATCAACATATCAATGATTGCACTGAATGTTCAAGCACTCACCCATATCATCCATCTATTTCTGCCCGACATGATTGCACACGGAAAAGGGAGAATAATGAATGTTTCGTCGATTGCCGGATTCTTCCCTGGTCCATTTATGGCAACCTATTATGCATCAAAAAGTTATGTTCTATCGTTATCGGAAGCACTCGCCAACGAGTTGCAAGGTACTGGAGTTACGGTTACCGCTCTTTGCCCCGGCCCCACGCAGTCCAATTTTGCCAATGTTGCCAATTTTTCAGCATCAAAAATATTCAAATCAAATATCCCAACAGCATTGGATGTTGCCAAATTTGGTTTTCGAGCTATGATTAAAGGAAAAACGGTAGCCATTCACGGCACTAAAAACAGATTAATGGTCTGGGCATCCCGATTTGTCACGCGTAAAATGCTCACAAATATCATCCGTAAAACACAAGAAATAAAACCGTAACAGGAATTGCAAATCAAAGAAATCCAATCTAAATTGTTAATTCTTTGATAAATTTCATAAAAACATTAAATTTCGGCACATTCCTTGCGAAAGCTGTGCCCCCACAATTCCATAGAATGGGAATTAATAGATCTAATTTAACAAAAACAACTCTATGAAAAAATCAATTATCATTCTTATTATCATGCTTTTCCAATGGGGATTGCAGGCACAAAACTTTGACAATTTAACCTTTGGTACAGATTCTACGCTTGAAGTAGTAACCTGGAATATTGAATGGTTTCCAAAAAACGGAACAACCACCATTAATTATGTAACTCAAATTATAAAGGCTTTGGATGTTGACATTCTTGCAATTCAGGAAATAAAAGATACAAATGCCTTCAAACAGATGATGTCAAATTTGGATGGTTTCGATTGCTATTTTCGTTCCGGTTATTTTGCGGGATTGGGTTATATCTATAAAACAGAATTCATAGAAATTAACGACATATATCAGATTTATACTACCAATCCCTATTGGAGACCCTTTCCAAGAGCTCCAATGGTAATCGATTTCAATTACAAAGGAGAAAATTATATCGTTTTTGACAACCATTTCAAATGCTGTGGCGATGGTTCAATGAACCTTAACAATCCCGACGACGAAGAGAC
>JAQVXQ010000179.1 GCA_028709085.1 Salinivirgaceae bacterium
TTTAAATTCGATGGTTTTCTTAACTTTGCTTTGCATCTGTTGGGTGAGTGTTATGTTTGCATTAACACATTAAATATAAGCATTTTATCTGACAGATGCATCTTTTATTTTAGAAATTTAAGTTATAACCTTCCGCTCTAATCATAAAGTTACCGGGTACCGTTGCGATCTCTTCCATCATTATAAAATCGCCAGCTAAGTAATTTTCCGATACATAGTTTACATTATTTACATACGGATATTGAGGGTCTGCTCCGGCATCAATTCCTATTTCAACACGACCTTTATAGCTAATGGCTATATAGAAACCATTTTGAACGGTAATTGTATCGGGGAAAATATATCGAGTCCACTGATCATCTACGTTTGGCACTTTTGCTAATTCATAAATGATTGTATTGGTTGGTAAACCATTGTTGTCGAGTGCAAAAACAAACACGTTTATTAAATCGTGTGATTCGTCAACATATTTGGTGTACCAGCTCATTTGGTATAATTTGGCAGGCTCTCTGAAAACTTGTCCAAATACAGCCAAGTCTTCCATATAATTATGTCCAAATTGAGTCAAAAACTGACCACCATCAGTTCTGTAAATCGTTCTATCGTATGGAGAAAGCCATGTGATTTCAGCATTATCGCCAACTTTTACGGCTTCTACTTTCGATGGGCATTCTAAAATATCGGTTAAATGTACCGTAGGAATGCCAATGGTTGCCGCATCAACAATAAGGTCTTGTATTTCAGTAGTATAACCGTTTTTCGAAAAGGAAATTGTATAATTGTTAGAATAATAAACCTCAGGAATACTGAAATTACCACTAACATTGGTTGTGGTTTGATGAGTTTCGTAACCAATTATCTTAATAGAAGCACCAGAAATCGGGTTGTTTTCATTGTCCAAAACGGTTCCACTAACAACTCCTTGTGGCAGATAATCGAGGACAACATCTTGTGTAGTTGCTCCGGCGATTTCAACTGCAATAGCATTGGAAATATATCCAAATGCTGAAACATTAACAGTAACACTCCCTGAAACCATAAATGGGAATGAATAAGTTCCACTTGAGGTGGAATACGTTACAAGATCAGTACCCGCAATGCTTACCTTTGCTCCTGCAATAGCTGTTGCGTCGGTATTTGTGATTGTTCCAGCTAGACTTCCGCCTGCAATATTTATACCCAAGCTTACATCGGCAATATTGCCTAAAGTCATCCCTGTTTGGTTATCAGCGTTAATTGGCAAATTAAAATCGAACGGAGTTTCATAACTACCGTAAAGCCTTGATTTAACATCGCCTTCAGCTAACGTAGAAGCCTTAAAATTAAAGTGGTACATAAATGAATTTGGGCTCAGGGTGCGCTCCACCATTATGCAGAGATTTGCCCCATTATAGACAAAAGCCTCGTTAAAGCTAAAGATCAATTCCTGATTAACTCCGCTAGTAAGAGTAGGTATCCCATCGTAAACCAGTGTAAACTGATCGAAAGGAATCCAAAATCCATTCTCGTCGGCTAGGGAAGATACGGTAGTATTTGCCATCCAAATTTTAATTGGCTCTGTGTCAACTACATCTGGGTAATTTGTGGTTAACGTTTTGTAGATATATTTGAGCTGTTCAACAGCAACGGCCTCATGGTTAATCCCTTCGGCTGTATAAATACTTTGTGAAACAGATGTATTCCAAAAAAAGTCTATTGGGAAATTATATGATCCATATGGAGATGAACCATTACCAACGTTAACCCAAGTAAGATTATCAAAGTTTACTAATGGAGATTTTGCCTCTGCATTGCGAAGGATACTAAAACCTTCCTTGTTCACCATGGGTTCTTGTGTAGCTGGGGCAGACTTGCTGATATTAATAAATTTAATGTCCTGCTGGGCAGATGCCTGAGAACCAAATCCGAGCAATAATACAAATATTGCTACAATTGTACGTGTTAATTTCATAGTTTGTGTTTTTAGTTATTGTTAATTAAAATTATACTGTTTCCCATTCGATGTGCTTCTTTTCTTCCGGTTTTTAAATATGGTTTATATGCGATCTAATTAATACCACAATTACGCCAAAGTGCGAAATTTTAACACAACATGAACATGACATTGACTGAATTTCATCACAACATAACCAATACATGGGATGGTAATATATTGAAAACCAGCTGTTTAGCGACTATTTATTGTTGCAAAGAGAATAGGCAATAATTAGGTTTTATTAAGATTCATTTTTTTCATGCAATAGAGATCAGCTTGATTCCAATTTTAAAATTGCTTAAAAAGGTTGTTTTGTGATATCCCGTAAAGGCTTAGGAGCATTAAACTTGTGAAATTAAATTTAGGGTTAAATGTTTAATTGGTTCAAATCAACCAAATTTAACCATGAATTGATATCCAGACTCAAGATTTTTGGCATGACGCATAAAAGTTGCAAAATCATATATGACAATTAGTTGTAAAAAGCAAAATGCTTTACATTAACCCCTTGCCAAAGTAAGAGTGCATATAAATTAGTCAATCAAGAAATCCACCTCACCCCTTACGGTAAAAAACATAATAAAAACACTATATTTACACAATGAAATTCATTAAGTACAGAAGCAATGCCTTGCGTCTCAAATTTTCAAACCTAATAAGTACAGACGCAATGCTTTGCATCCCAAATTTTCAAACCTAATAAGTACAGATGCAATGCTTTGCGTCTCAAATTTTCAAACCTAATAAGTACAGACGCAATGCTTTGCGTCTCAAATTTTCTAATTTACTATTTCTCATGCGCAAATCCCTTATTTTATCAATTTTTTTGGTCTTATCGTATGCTTCAAATGCTCAAACCGTTGACCAGATAAAAGCCGACCGTTCCAATTTTATTTGGGGCGAAGGATCGGGAATGACAATCACACGAGCCGATCAAGATGCGTTACATCAAATAATAACCCAAATATCGTCGCAGGTCGAAAGTAGCTTTACCGTTTTGCAAGAGGAGATTACCAAAGCAGGAAAAGCAAATTTCAGTGAAGAGGCACGTATGATGATGAGCACATACTCCAACGCTACGCTAACCAATACCGAGAGGGTTGTGTTGAGCGAGGAACCCGAAGCACGCGTTTTTAGGTACATCAAACGTTCCGAAATCAAAAATGTTTTTGAACAGAGAAAACGTAAAATTATCGATTTTACAAGCTCGGCAGAGAAATTTGCCGGTTCCCGACAGGTTGCCGACGCACTAAAATATTACTACTGGGCGTTATCGTTATTGCGCAGCCATCCCGAAGGTGGATCGTTGGAATTTCCCGATAAAAACGGACAACAAAAATTGTTGCTGGGCTATTTGCCGGCACAAATAAATGCGTTGCTGGGTTCGTTAAATATATCGGTTAACGATATTAAGGACAATCCTGGACATCGGGTAGTGACATTGGATATTGAATCGGGAGGAGCCTCTGTAAGCAATTTTGAGTACTCGTTTTGGGACGGTCGCGATTGGTCAGCACCCATTGGGGCAAAAGACGGCACCGGTTTTCTGGAGTTCTTTGGCGATAACACTACCGAACGTACCGACACACGTATAAAAGCCGAATATCTGTTCGAGGGCGAAGCCCGAATAGACCGTGAATTAGAGGATGTTTTGAAACGTCTCGAGCCAATTTCCTTCCGGACAGCGTATTACAACCTGAAAATCGAAAAAACCGATAACCCGGCAATACCAAAAGCACAAGCTGCATCAACGGCATCAACTACTTCAGCTCCAAAACGTGAATCAGGACTTACAAATGCAAAATTGGCCGATTTGAAACTCGAATCGGTTGCCAATGCCCCAACTTACGACCAAAAGGTGGAACAGATTCTGACAGCGGTGCGTGCTAAAAACCTCCCATCGGTAAAATCACTTTTTACGACCGAAGGGTACGAAGCGTTCAATAAATTGATTGGATATGGACAAGCACAAATTATCGGAAACAATCAGGGAACATCCATTAAATTTGGTGAGTCGGTGGTTTACCGTGGCCCTAAAATGTCGTTTTCGTTCAAAAATAACAATCGGAAATTTATCGAGGATGTAGTTTTCCATTTCGATAAAACTGAAAAGGTATCCACCATTGCCTTTGCATTGGAACAGGAGGCCGTAAATTCTATTATCGGAAACACACAGTGGAGCGAAGTAGAGCGTATGACCATGATCAATTTTTTGGAACATTACAAAACGGCCTACGCTCTGAAACGCATCGACTATGTTCGATCTATTTTTGCCGACGATGCCCTAATTATTGTCGGTAATGTGGTTAAAGACAAACCTGCCGGCGACAATCCGTTTAAAAACAGCTCTATAATCAAATACAATCGATATAGCAAAGAGCAGTACCTAAAAAATTTGCAGCACTGTTTTAGTTCCAACGAATTTATAAACATCAAGTTCGAGGCTTGTGATGTGCGGAAGACGGGGAACGATAGCGGACGTTTTGGCATTCAAATCAAGCAGAATTACCACTCGACCAATTACGCCGATCAAGGATATCTGTTTCTGTTTATCGATTTTTCAAACCCCGACGAACCACAGATCCACATCCGCACCTGGCAACCCGAAAAAAATCCCGATGGAAGCATTTATGGGTTGGAGGATTTTTAGGATATAGAACCCTCTTATAACCCTGATTAGTATTGCCTATGACATTCTATAAAAATCGATATCGCATAGAATCGCACCGGAAGACAGGATGAGATTATTCCGACGATGGATGGTATTTTTTAACGTGGGTTACCCGTAATCGTAATCCCATTTTTGGCGAAATACAAAACAAAACCATGGTTTTGAATCCATTGGGTAAAATTGTTGAAACCGAAATATTAAAATCGGCCATCATTCGCCGCGAATTAATTATGAATGAATACGTGATAATGCCCAATCACGTTCATTTTTTGATTGGAATTCATCACAATTTGGATTTCAATGCCGTAGAGACGCACAGCCGTGCGTCTCTACAATACATATTCCCATATTGTTGTTCCGTTAACGTATATTTTTATTATTTTTACCCTGTTTAACAAAAAACATTACAAAAACAAATTAAATTACCCATTATGCGCCCCATTTTCGCCACCCTGTTTCTGATTTTCACAACGTTTTCCCTCCACGCCCAAAACATGTCAGTACAATCGTTTCGGTTGTTAGAAAACAGCACCGATGCACAGATATCGTATCCTGAGATAGACCAAAACGGCGAAAAATCGGCCTTGATAAAGGTCGTTACCACCCACACCGGATTTGAATTCGATGGCGGCATGCTAGGCATTGTTAAAACCGTACAAAAAACTGCCGAAATATGGGTTTACGTACCCAACAAGGCAAAAGCCATAACCATAAAACATCCCCAGTTGGGCATTATCCGCAACTACGCTTACACCGTACCCATTGTGGCACCTCGTACTTACGAGCTGGTTTTGGTAGCCGGCACCATCGAAACCATTGTAAAACCGGTGGAGATTATAACCCAATGGCTTGTAATAAATTCAAAACCCGAAGGCGCCAACGTTCTTATTGAAGGAAATTTGGCAGGCACAACGCCATTTAGCCGTAAATACCCCGAAGGAACCTACTCGTACCGTGTGGAACTTCCTCGTTACCATACCGATGCCGGAAAAGTAACTCTTCAGGGCGGACGCAAAGTGCTCGATGTAACATTTCGCCCAAAGTTTGGCAACGTAAGCGTTAGTAGCACTCCCGAAAGCGGTATGCAAATATACGTGAACGACGAAAACACCGGCAAAACCACTCCGGCAACCCTCACCGAAATAGCAAGCGGCGAGCAAACCATAAAGCTCATGAGCCAGTGGTATCAGTCGCAAGCCAAACGAGTAACCATTGCCGACAACCAAACCACCAACGTAACCTTTGCCTTGGAGCCCGCTTTTTCCGAAATAACCGTAAATACCACACCCACGGCTGATATCTTAGTTGACGGCACACGCAAAGGAAGTGGAACAATTACCTCGCGTATGTTGCCCGGCGTTTACACCATAAAAGCCGAAAAGGAGAAACACAAGCCCGATCAAAAGCAAATAACCGTAACCTCAAACAGCAACCAAACCATAAATCTCATCTTGCAGCCCATGCAAGGAAACTTGGATGTAGCCACCAACCCCTTTGATGCCAACATAACCCTCGATGGCAAAAGTTACGGCACCACGCCCAATACGATCCGCAATCTTTTGGTAGGCAGTTATTCACTACAACTTACAAAAACAGGCTATGGCACCATAACCAAAACCATAACCATAACCGAAGGCAAAACAGCGGAAATTAACGAAACCCTTCCTGCTGGCATTGCAGTAACCATAACCAGCACCCCAACAGGCGCCGAACTCTATGTGGACGGCTCCCGTGTTGGCACCACACCATACACTGCCACACTTGGTTTTGGCAGCC
>JAQVXQ010000180.1 GCA_028709085.1 Salinivirgaceae bacterium
GATTGTCTCCCTCTTCCGCTGTTGGCGTTTGATCCGACACCACCGATGGAAGCAACGTATTGGACGATTGCGAATATTTATTCAGCAAGGCCATTACTTTATTTACCTTATTCTCAGCCGCATTGTAAACATAACTAACACTGCTTATTTCCTGGGAAAACTGTTGGAAAAACTTATAACGACCTACTTTTACAATATCGTAAGCCGAACACTTCTCCCCTTTCAACAGTTCCACAACTGTTTCAAAAGCATTATCCTTGGTCAAGGAGTATAGTCGTTGAATGGCAGAAAATATTCGAATAAAATCGTCGATTGTAAACCCTTCGATAACCAAAGTGGCGGAAACAAATAAAGAGTTCTCTTTAGTTAGTTGTTCAACATAATCTCGAATAACATCTTTTTCAATATTAAAACTCTCTCCATTGGCGGTTGTGTCTAAAAAATGCAAATCATTTCCACACCCATCAACCAATGTTAATTTAAATGTGTCAAAAAGGTAACTATTCTCTGTTTCATCAAAAACCGTAATCGTAGTATCCGGAATTGTAGCCAATTTTAACAAAAAAGCACGCGTTGCGTATTGCTTTTGGATTGCATTGTAAATATAGAATGCATAAGCCATTTTAGCTGACTCCATTGACTCCGTAGTATCAATTAACACCAACCCTTTTACGTTGTCGGGGAGATAAGAAGAGCTCAAAACTGTTGCGTCAATTTTAGCTTCAATTTCTGTTCTACTGAGTTTTAACAGGGCATCAAGCGGCAAAAGAGTTCCACTAGAAACAAATTTATTAACAAACAGATTGTTTCCATAGCATAGCTCACGATAATCGAAAAACAGTTTGAGTTTTTCAGCAGGAATCAAATTAATGAAAGCAGTGTTGACTAAATCAGTGTTATCATATAGCGCGGTATAAAACGCATCGTCAAGCTCTTGGTTATTGTAGGCATATTCAATTAATTTTCTAACAATAATACTTTTAATAGTAGAATTATTTTCGACGCCCGCGATTACACTGTCAGCTACTAGGATATTGGGGATTACAGGTGTTTTGTTACTGTTATCCTTACCTATAAATAGATCCTTGTATTCTTCAGCAATATAACTATTTATCTTATAATTAAGCATGTATAGCTGAAAATCAATATCCAGATAATCAGGGATTATTTTCTGGTCTATTGCCAATTCAATTTTTCGCTTAATTACTTTTTCTGGCATTGCGAATATTGCCGCAATATTGGGTTCCATGCCTTTTTTCAGTAAACCAAACAGGAGCGCTTCGCTATCGAGACGCAAGTATTCGTTAAACTCCTTTGCAATTGACAAGGTTTGAAGGTCAGCTTTTGTGCCACCAACTGTTTTCGATAAACTTTCAAGTTCTGATATATTATTTATAATTGCCATAATTCTATTTTTTTGAATGTTTTTTATTCTTGCATCAATAACTCCGACTCCACCTGTAATTCTCCTAGCCTATTCGTTAACCGAGTATACAAATCGATGGAATCTTTTGTGAATTTGAAGTTAATGGTCTCCACCAGACGCGAAGTTGTAAAATAAGGGGATAGGCTTGGTTTATAATTATCTGTGGTTTTAATGTATTTATCCACATTGTCGAACACAACTTCTTTAGTTTTATCGATGGAAAGCACAACATCCTTTCTTAACATAACTTTTCCAACAAGGGGCGATTTTTCAAAGGTAGTAGTAGTCCCAGAAGTAGTAGGAATAATAATTGCATGAGCCTTTGTGTAGGTTGTACGCGTTTTCCCATTGTCAGTAGAAAACACGACTCTTTTCTCTAAAATTTTCGACACTGAGTCAATACGCCAAAAATCAATTTTAACGTTGGGATCGAATATTTTAACATACAGTAACTTTTGCACAGTATCCCATGTTGCACCATTAGGCGTAATGGATTGTATCAAGAAATAGTTTGTTGTTACTTTTTTCGTTGTCGAATCAACACTGTTTTCAATTTCGATATCATTCAGATAGGGTTTTGTAGCGTAATTTTTATTCCTGCTGCTATTTGTAATAGCTTCTGAATATGGTATCTGAAGCACCTGTGATGTTTCACAAAGATCGGATCCGTCATTCGTTATTTCCTCATTATTATAGAATTTTAATTTCAAAAGAGGAGATTTCTCATTGGTGACCGAAATGGAAGCGAAATTGTAGAATATTTCGTAATATCCATAGATATTGGTCATTGATAAACCAATACCTTCATCATTTCCTTTTACAAAAAGTTCAACCGCACAAAAGGATGCTGGTTGACCATTTTTTCGCTTTAACGTTCCGTTTATGCTTTTTATGGTCTGAATAGAAAAGACATTAAGATCAACCAAGTGTTGCATTCCAATAATTGTAACCGAAATTACCGGAATACTCTCCATTTCAAGAACAAACCCTTTTTGTCGGACGACAAAGGTAATATCAACACCTTCACCAATCATTAACTCACTACTTTCGATGGAGATAAAATAATTGCCTTCAAAATCGGTGGTTACTGTTTTTATTTCAGTTAAATCATCGGCAGTTTTAATGCATGCCGTAACATTCAAACCAATCCCCACATTTGAGGTTGTTAAATCATAAATAGTTCCAGTAAATACTAGAGTTTTCTTGGTTTTAATTGTATCAATAGGTTGTGAAATTGCCATAATATTATTGTTTTATATATTTATTTATCCATGACTTGGTACTTGCAAATCTTGTACATCCGATTCAATATCAGAGACACGAGTTGTAAGTGCAGTTACTTCTGCTGCTACAGCGTCCACTTTATCTTGTGCGCCCTCAGGAGTCTCTGCTCCTATATCTTTTGGACTAGGAAGCCATTTATCAGCCCTTGCACCAACATCTTCTGCGGTTGGAGTCCAAGTATTTGGACGCGCATTAACATCAGTTGCAGTTGGTTTATTTCCAGTATGATATAATTGTTTTTGGCCGTCCAAGGTTTTATTACTCGCAAGATTGATCTTCTCTGCAGCGCTTAATCTTGAATCTACTTTAGTTTGGGCTTGAGCATCCGTAATTGCACCAACATCGTTAGCATTAGGTTTGTTCCCCGTGTGGTATAGCAATGCACCGCCTAATGTTTTATTACTCGCAAGATTGGTCTTCTCTGCAGCACTTAATCTTAAATCTACTTTAGCTTGAGCTTGAGCATCAGTAATTGCACCAACATCTTCTGCGGTTGGAGTCCAACTACTGGGGCGAGCGCCAACAGCCTCTGCCTTAATATTCCCAATTAATGATAAAACAGAGGGTTCGTTTCCATCAATAACATCAACCCGAGGATGATACATCCATTGTCGGGTAGCCGTATTGGTATTGTACATATGATAACAAGAAAGATATCCTATAGTGGCTGCCCCTTCCCAATTAAATGATTTTGAAACCATGGCAGCTTTTGCTCCAGTTGTACAATCGTAAATACCTCCTTGAACAGATAAAACTTCATCTCCTTCATTTTTCATAGGAAAAACATAACCCACTATTAAATACCATTTATTATTTTCAGGTAAGTCCCCATCCCAAAAATATGAGTAAGATAACAAAGTTGTCGTATTTAAATTTCAAGTTCTACTACCACAACCCAAATATGTTTTTCCTGAATTATTTGAGGTCTTAACAAATATCGAAAAACGATAAGTTTTGTTTTTATCAATTGGGAAAGAATGCGTATTAAAACCCCCATCATTACCGCTCGTACTATCGGGTCTACATTCCCAAAGAATAACTTTTTCATTCTTGTGATTTAGACCCATAACACGGTAATTTTCAGAACCATTTCCTTTCAATGAATAAAAAGAAGTGTTACCACCACTACCAAGTACCCAATTAGTATCAACCATTTGAGTTCGTGTTGCTTGGACAATCAATGTCTGAATTTCAGTAACCGACTTGTCTTCAACATTAGTCAGTCCAATATCATTCTTCGAAATAAGTGGAGTTGTACCATCAGCTTTTTTACCTTCTTTTAAAAAATTAATTATGTCTTGTGTTCCAACTTTATCTATAATTTGAGCAATCGCTCGCTCATCGGCAAGGCTATTTATTGTACCTTCGGTTGGAATAGTATTACCAAGATTTGCAATTTCGGTCGTAAGGTTGCTTACAATAGCAGTTGTCCCGGCGGTTGTTTCTATTTTTTTATCTCCAACTTCTTTTAATAGCTTTTCTTTTGCCTCGTTACCTGCCAATGCATTTTTTTCTATGGTAACAGCAGCAATACCATTTACATTTGCTGTATCGTTCGCAGTATTAGCGGAAGTAATATCAGCCCCTGCTTGTGCAGGTTTCAAGGATTCTAACGTTGCTCCATTTACATATTTAATTTCACTTGCTGTAACAAATGAGCCATCCCATTTTTTACCAGCTTTGAGGTAGTTGATTACCTTATCGTCACCTATTTTCGCCAAAATCCTGCTGTCAGCACATCCATTAGCCAAGGTTTGTATCTTAGAATTGGAAGGAATGGTATTTGCCACATTTCCAAGTTCCTCGGTCGATGCCGCTTCTTTTCCAAAATACTCTAAACTGTTACCTGAATAACCATATTTAAATTCCGGAACGCCTGAAAGTACCCAATATGCTTCCGAATACTTATCGATCTTTTGGATGGTTTCCATAAAAACACGTGAATCTCTTGACAGTGGTGTTTCAATGTTGTCATAAATGGTAACATCCGATATATCTGAAGCCAATGAAGGTTCAAAACGCACAAAAAGGGTACAAGCCAAACCTTTGAAGTCACTCATATCCGCATCTTCATTTATCAGAATATAAAAGTACTCTTCAAACTCATGAATGGAAAACGCCTTTAGAAAACCACTAGTTTGACCAGAATATTTACAACTGCCTATTAAAGTTCCACAATCATTATTGATAGCAACATTAATAGTATCCATAAAAAACGGTACTTTCAATGAAGTTTTCATACCTATTGTTAAGACAAAACTGTGTGATGTAATACCTCTGTTTAGTTTGTATTTCACAACCACGATAGATGACATATCTGTTCCATCTTCTATAACCTCGGGGAACCCTTTTGGTACGGATTTTGGAATCTCGGATGACATCTCAGTTCCATCTAAAACAATAGATTGTTCAAAAACTTTAGGGGTAGTATTTTCTAAATTTTCAAACGATGAAACATCAACTCCATTTAAATCGGTAATAGTTATTAGAGACTTTACATCATCTTTTGTTAATTGACTAATAATATTACTTGCAGACAAATTTTCAACATTTTCTAATTCTAAATCCATTTTTGAAACCAATGGCGTATTTGCATCTTTTTTTCCATCTTTTAAATATCCGATGATCTCATCGGTTCCAACCTTCTCTTCAATGCGATCGTCGGCTTGTGTGTTAATCTGATCTTCCAATTCTTGTTTGCGTTGTTGTTCGCGTAATAGTGCTAAAACTGCATTTTTACTCCTTAATGCCATATTTTTGCTTTTTAAATGTTTCTAACTCACTTGTATAACATTATCACGAGAGTGGGTGTTAACAAATCCCTATTCTCGAATTCTTCTAACAACAGAATCCAAATACTCTTTATTCTGCTCCACAAACTGCTTTCCATCGTATTCCAATGCTTTTATATTCTCTTTTGTCCCATTATCCATGGCTGAATCTCCATCTACTAACTGGGGTTCAATGCGTATATAATTGCATGTCCCCGTATTTTTTTCCTAACAAAAGATTTTTCGTAATTGATAATCCACTGTTTCCGAATTCCCCGACATTAGAATGTCAATAATAGGTTTTATCCACCCTACAACACCCCAATCCTTCGCCTTTTCGTAGTAATAAGGTGTTTCTCGAGATCCCGTTCCAATGGACAAAATCATGATCTCATCGGTAGAGGGGCAATTTGGTTTTTCCGGATTGTTGGTCACTGTGGCAAAATTAATGGATCGTGCTTCAGCATAAGCGCACATTGCTGGATTGTTAGCAAAAACGCCCCCATCAACTAATGTATAAGGTGCTCCAAAAACAGAGTTAATACGTGCTGTTTCAAAATAGGTAGGAGCAGCTGAGGTGGCTCTAGCTATATCCTTAATATAAAAATCTTTAACATCTGATACAGTATCTAACTTATTGAAAAATTTTGCACTTCTATTTCGAATATCATAGGCAGTGATTAAACAAGGTTTCAATAATTCGCTCAAACGTACATCGCCAAAATAGTCGTTCAAAGCCTTCTCCAATGCATTTGCTGAATATTTCTCATCAGTGATACCATGACCACTTTTAATCCGCTG
>JAQVXQ010000024.1 GCA_028709085.1 Salinivirgaceae bacterium
GCAATTACCGATATTGACATTAACAACTTTATTCCACTCCCAAACATTCACGGAAACTCTGGAATTACCGGATATTCGGGTGCAGCTGTGAAGCCAATTGGGATGCGATTTGTGTCAGAACTTTATAATTCAAAGGAGTTGAATATTCCAATTTCTGCCATTGGTGGCATTGAAACTTGGGTCGATGCGCTGCACTATATTTTGCTGGGGGGAACTAATTTACAAGTTACAACAGCAATTATGCGCTATGGTTATCGAATTGTTGAGGATCTTATTGAGGGATTGAGCGATTTTATGATTGATCGAGGAATTGTTTCTCTCAACGAATTGGTTGGCAAATCGGCAGGAAAGCTGATTGATCCTGCTGACTTTAGTACCCGTTATCAAGTTGTATCGCAAATCGACAAGGATAAGTGTATTGGCTGTGGGCAGTGCTATATTTCGTGTCAGGATGGGGCTAATCAGGCAATTAAGTTTGATTCTGAAACCCGAAAAGCTGAAGTTGACGAAACTCGGTGTATTGGTTGTCTGCTTTGCAAGCACGTTTGTCCGGTTTGGGATTGTATTTCATCCAAAGAGGTTGATAGTTCAGTGGTAAAGCATGCTGCAATCTTTTAGCGCATAGCGTAGTTTGCACAGAAAAGGAAGTTGTCTTTAACAATATTTTTCACTTTTTTTTAAATCGAAGTGAAACATTCTAAGACAACTTCCTTTTTAGTTGCTTTCTTACAAGCATTATATTTTAGAACTACTCTTCGTCCGACTCCTCTTCGTCATCGAGTAATCCCCACTGAATTTCTGTAAGATATTCGTTTTCAAACCATAAGCTCACGCCTGATTCAAAAAATGTAAGGAGTTTTACCACCGCTTCGGGATCCTCTTCAACCGTCTCCTCTTCGAAATTACCGAGATCCATTTTCTCAATGGCTTTTATAACTTCTGTTCTTGTTTTGTCCACCAATGCTACACCGTTCAATGTGGCATCAAGAGCACTAATCGCTATGGAGGTTAAGCGGTTTTCATAAGCTTTGTCAAACGACAACGAAAACTCATGTTCATCGTAGTGCCAGCTTTCAATAGCATCATCCTTTTCGTCAGAAAATGGGATTACTTCAACTTCGTCGGGGGCGCTAAGGATTTTTTTAACTTCCTTTTGTGTCATTCCAAAACGAATTTCGCCAAGACCTTCGCCGATCAAGATTTCCTTCAAATTATTAACCATAGTTTGTGTATTACAGTGTGTGAATTCTGCACAAGTTTACAGATTTAATTTATAATGACAATGCAATTTCGTTAAATTATCATCCAAATTTAATAAAATCAAAATCATCAATTTTATCCCCTCTCTTTAAAATTAGTTTGGAGTCCAATCTTCCCTTTGTTTTTGGTGTTATTTAACGTTTTTAAAAGGTTCTTTTTTGAATTTTAGTGGTAGTTCTGAACGGTTTATTCTATTGTTTTTGGTTTGAAAAAAGTGCAGAGGCGATTGTATAATTGCAAGTTGCACTTATTAAAACGACATTGATTCTTAATTTTAGATTTAACAAACCATTTCAATTCTAATTTGTTACCGCATTAGAACAGTAGCAACAGTTTGGTTTCCGTTGCTATTGTTTTCTTTGAATTAATTTTATAGTTAACTTCGCAAAAACTTTCATTATGCGTAAAATAGGTTTATTAACCATAGTTGCCTTGTTGGCCATATCGTGTCAAACCGGCGAAAAGAAGGGAATCGAAAAACCAACGGTTTCGGTCAGTTTAATTCCTCAAAAATATTGGGTCGATAAGCTTTCGGGCAATGCAGTGGAAGTGAATGTTTTGGTGGTATCGGGAGCAAATCACTCCACCTATGAACCAACTCCAGCACAGATGCGGAAAATTAACGCATCAAGTCTTTACTTTAAAATTGGACACATCGATTTTGAATATGCATGGATATCAAAAATGCAAAATGCGAATCCAAAGATGAAAGTGGTTGACTTGTCCAAAGATTTCAACTTGAGTGATGTTGTAACGGCGCCTTGCAATCACGATCATGGCGATGGCGATCATTCCGATCATCATCATGCACATTCCGCAGTGGATCCACACATATGGCTAAATCCGCCCATGGTGCGCGAAATGATTTCTGTAATTGCTCGCGAGTTACGATTGTTGTTGCCCGAAAATGCAGATTCGATTCGTATGCGTGAAATCCAATTTATAAAAGAGATTGATTCGCTCGATAGACATATTACTGATCGATTAAGAGATCTTGAAAATAGGAAAATATTGCTGTTTCATCCCGCTTTGACTTGGTATGCTGTCAATTACGGATTAGAGCAAATTGTGGTCGAAGTGGATGGTAAAGAACCCAGCGTTTCAAAAATGAAGCAAATTATAGAAACCATTCGCACGGAGAATATAAAAGTAGTTATGATACAGTCGGAATTTTCGTCCGATCGGGCTGAAAGTATTGCCAATGAAACCGGATCCGAAATTGTGCAAATCGATCCAATGGCATACGACTGGATCGATAATATGTATAAATTAACGGAAGTAATTGAGAAATCGCTTATTAAATCACAGAAAAAATAAGATGCAAAATCCCGTTATTGATATTCAAAACCTGGTAGTTGGCTATGGCGACGCTCCAATTTTAAACGGAATTAGTTTCCAAGTAGAACACAATGATTTTGTTGGAATTGTTGGACCCAATGGAGGAGGAAAGACGACCCTTTTGAAGGTAATTGTTGGTTTGTTGAAACCCGAAAGTGGACGGATTACGCTAAACACCGACAAGCCATTGGGATATTTGCCGCAGATGAATCATCACGACGACCATTTCCCAATTTTGGTGAACGAGGTGGTGCTGAGTGGTTTGTTTGGACAGCGCGGAATTCTTAGTCGATATCGTAAAGCGGATCACGAATTGGTTGATTATTGGCTCAATTACGCCGGAGTAGCGCATCTTGCCAAAAAACGTTTTGGAACGCTTTCGGGCGGACAACGACAGCGAGTTTTGCTTTGTCGAGCCTTGGTGAGCGATCCGGATCTCTTGATTCTCGACGAGCCCAATACATTTGTTGATAATCGGTTCGAAGGCGAGTTGTACGAGTTGCTGCGACAATTAAACGAAACTCGTGCCATTATGGTGGTAACCCACGATTTGGGAACCATCTCCAGTTATGTGAAAAGCATTGCCTGTGTAAATCGCGATCTGCATCACCACAAATCAAATATTATTACTACCAAACAACTCGAGGCGTACAACTGTCCAATTCAATTAATTACCCACGGAAAAGTGCCTCATACGGTTCTTTTAAATCACACAAAACCATGATCGAAGCCCTTTTTGAGTACCGTTTTTTAATGAATGCCGTTATAGCCTCCGTTTTGGCGGGAATCGTGTGCGGAATTGTTGGCACTTACATTGTTACCAATCGGATTGTATTTCTTAGTGGAGGAATTACGCATGCCTCGTTCGGAGGACTTGGAATAGCTTGGTTTTTAGGACTTAATCCCATTCTTGGTGCCGCTGTATTTAGTGTTATGACCGCTTTGGGCATTGAGTTCTTGACCGATAAGACACAAATTCGAAACGACTCGGTTATTGGGATTTGGTGGTCACTGGGAATGGCTATTGGTATCATTTTCATATATTTAACCCCGGGTTATACCCCAAATTTGATGAGTTATCTCTTTGGTTCTATTCTCTCCATCGAGCAATTCGATTTAATACTGTTGGGCATTTTGGCTATCTTTACAATTCTGTTTTTCGGTCTTTTTTATAGACCCATACAATTTATTTCGTTTGATGCGGAATATCTGAAAACACACCGGATTCCGGTTACTTTGTTTAAATATATCCTTATTTCGCTCGTAGCATTGACCATTGTGTTTTCCATTAAAATTGCAGGAATCATTTTAATTATATCGTTGCTAACGCTGCCACAAGCCATTGCCAATTTGATGACAAATAATTATCGGTTAATGATGGTTTATTCGGTGCTTTTCGCCATTGGAGCGTCGCTTATTGGCATTGCGGCATCGTGGTACATCAATATTCCATCGGGTGCCGCCATTATTTTTGCATTGGTTGTGGTTTTTGGATTGGCAAAAATTGCAACGTTAATTTTTAAAAGAATACAACCGTAGAGACACCATGCCTTGTGTCACCGGAAATTTAAAAGGTATATGTAGAGACACAATGCTTTGTGTCTCCAGTGAATTTAAAAGGTATGTGTAGAGACACCATGCTTTGTGTCTCTTAATTAAAACATAATATTAACAATATAAAATCAAGAAATATGAAGTATCAAGTAGTAGTAGTAGGTAGTGGACCCGGTGGATACGTGGCAGCTATCCGAGCTTCGCAGTTGGGTCTTAAAACTGCGGTTATTGAACGCTCCGAGTTGGGCGGAATTTGTCTCAACTGGGGATGTATTCCCACAAAATCGCTGCTTAAAAGTGCTCAGGTTTTCGATTACGCAAAAAATGCAGCCAATTATGGGGTCGATATTGTAGGCGATATTAAGCCCAATTTTGAAAATATGGTAGCTCGTAGCAGAGAGGTTGCCAGCGGAATGAGTAAGGGAATTCAGTATCTATTTAAGAAAAACAATATTGATATCATTACCGGATTTGGGAAACTTGCCGGAGAAGGGAAAGTGGAAGTTAAGGCCGAAGATGGAACTATTACCGTGGTTGAGGCTGATCATATTATTTTGGCCACCGGAGCGCGCTCAAAACAACTCCCAAATCTGCCACAAGATGGCGAAAAAATCATTGGTTATCGCAAGGCTTTAACCCTCGACAAACAACCCAAGAGCATGGTTGTGGTGGGTTCAGGTGCCATTGGTAGCGAGTTTGCCTATTTCTACGGTTCCATTGGTACAAAAGTGACTTTGGTTGAGTTTTTACCCAATGTTGTTCCCAATGAGGATGAAGACGTTTCGAAACAACTGGGTCGTTCATTTAAGAAAATGGGTATCGACGTTATGGTGAAATCAGCCGTTGAAAAGGTCGATACATCGGGCGATTTGTGTGTTGTAACCGTATCCACTCCAAAAGGAGAGAAAACCATAGAGGCGGATGTTGTGCTCTCAGCAGTGGGAATAGCACCAAACATTGAGGGAATTGGTCTCGAAGAGGTGGGTATTATTTTGGAACACGGAAAAATTAAGGTTGACGATTATTACCAAACCAACATTCCGGGCGTGTATGCCATTGGAGATATTGTTCATGGTCCAGCGTTAGCGCATGTTGCTTCGGCTGAAGGAATTTGTTGTGTTGAAAAAATTGCCGGACATACTCCCGAACCCATTGATTATAAGAATATTCCGGGCTGTACCTACACAATGCCTGAAGTTGCATCGGTGGGAATGACCGAGGCGGCTGCTAAAGAGGCTGGTTATGAGCTGAAAATTGGAAAATTCCCATTTACTGCATCCGGAAAAGCCAGTGCTGCCGGAAACAAAGATGGGTTTGTGAAACTTATTTTCGATGCTAAATATGGCGAACTGCTTGGTGCTCATTTAATTGGATTAAATGTAACCGAAATGATTGCCGAATTGGTTGTGGCACGTAAACTAGAAATTACAGGCATGGAATTAATTAAAACCATTCATCCGCATCCAACTATGTCTGAGGCTATTATGGAAGCTGCGGCTGCCGCTTATGATGAGGTAATTCATATGTAGTAAGGATTGTTGTTAAAAAATATATACGAGCGGGATTGTTTTTTCAATCCCGCTTTTTTAATATGCAATTAATGTATATCTTCGTTGTATGTTATCATTTTACTAGGTAGGTGAATGATAGAATATCATATTAAATCGCTGAATCTAGAAATGGGAAGGTAGATATTTAGTGCTGATTATCTGTACATGGATTTTAATCAGACTTTTATCGCTATTTAAAGACGATTATAAATGGCCATTTAGTAAGAAGAATTTTGAGGTTGTTTTAAAGGAGTAAAGCATGTAGGATTTTGAAAATGATGGTTGTTAACCACAAAGCATCAAATATAAACGTAATTTGGGCGGAATATTAAAAACGGACATGAAAATATATGCAAAACAAACTAATCATAATATTTATTAAAAATCGGGAGAAATAATATGAGATTAAAAGACATGAAAATTGGGAGGAAAATCATATTGGGTTTTAGTATGGTTTCCCTAGTAACTTTTTTTGTTGGCGTAATTGGATACAGTGGTATTAGCTGGGTCGCTAAATCTTTTGACGATGTTGCAATAGTTCGTATGCCAAGTATTCGGTATCTTGATGAAATTCAACAAGGATTTGAGATTGTACGCTCCAGTCATAGAACTCTTTTGAATCCAAATTTAAGACCGGAGGCTATTGCACGTCAATATCATAACATTGCTTCTGGTAGAAAGCAATATGTCGAAGCTATCGAACAATTTGAAGGATTGGGCCAAAATCAAGAAATCATGGATGTTTGGAGACAATTTCTTTAAAAAATGCAAGAATGGGGTGACGTTAACGCAAAATATGAAAAAACATTGGACGAATTAGCACGAATTGATATTTTCTACCCAATGCAATTTCTTAAAGATTTAGAATCCTTTAAGAGTGATCATTACTTATTGCGAGTGAATGTTGCAAACACTATTCGGAGTGGTCGCACTTTTGATGGTGGCGATAGCCACACAACATGCCCCTTAGGAGTATGGGTATCAACCATTAAAACCCAAAACCCTGTTCTTACAAGTGCATTCAGTAATCTTCAGGAACCGCATCGGCATTTCCATCAAGCTATACAAGAGGTGAAAACACTTGTTAATAATGGTCAGCGCGATCAAGCATGGTCAGTTTATGAACGAAAATTAATACCAAGTGGAGAACAAGTTTATGCCCAATTTGCCATTGCCATTGGTGAGGCTCAAAGAGCGATAGCTTTGTTTGAAAGTGCCGAATCGTTAAATATGAATGATGCCCGGAGTTTTCAGCAAGAATGCATCGCCTTACTTGATACAATTATTGAAATAAATGACCGTGAAACAAGAAGGTCGATTGTAATAGGTGTGAAATCCACGCAAAATGCTGAACTAACGGTTATTCTAGGTATGATTTTAGGCGTAATTTTAGCCATTGTAATTGGAATTATTCTTACCCGACTTATTTCGAATCCTATTATTTTAGGCGTTGGATTTGCACAAATTATTGCGGAAGGCGATTTAACCATTCAGGCCGACAAGGATGCCCTTGATAGGAAGGATGAGATAGGTCAATTGGCCAACTCGTTACAAAACATGGCGGACAAGCTTAAGGATGTAATTGGAAATGTAATGACCGGTTCCGATAATATTGCTACCGCTGGTTTACAAATGAGTTCTGGAAGTCAACAATTATCTCAAGGGGCTAATGAGCAGGCTTCGAGTGCTGAAGAGGTGAGTAGTTCCATGGAACAGATGGCCGCAAATATTCATCAAAACACCGATAATGCCAAAGAGGCAGATAAAATTTCACAACTGATTCAAAACGGGGTTCAGAATGTGGGCGCAGCCGCCACCGAAAGTTTAACTTCAATCAAGGACATTGCTGACAAAATCAAGATCATAAACGATATTGCTTCACAAACCAACATTCTTGCACTTAATGCGGCCATTGAGGCAGCTAGGGCTGGTGAGCATGGTCGCGGATTTGCCGTAGTTGCATCTGAGGTTCGAAAACTAGCCGAACGCAGTAAAATGGCCGCCGATGAGATTGTAACCCTTGCATCAGTAAGTGTGGATTTAACTCAAAACGCCTCAAACTTAATGGGCGAATTGGTTCCCGAAATTGAAAAATCGAGCAAGTTGATTCAAGAGATTGCAGCAGCTAGCGTTGAACAGAATAGTGGTGCCGAGCAGGTAAATTCTGCCATACAGCAGCTAAATCAGGTAACTCAACAAAATGCAGCTGCCAGTGAAGAGATCGCTACAAATTCGGAGGAGCTAAGCAGTCAAGCTGACCAACTTAAAGATATTATTGGATATTTTAAAGTTGACAATGCAAAACTCAATAAACTTGGAACGCAGAAAAAAAGTTATCATGCTCCAATCCAAAATACTAAACCTCCGGTTCGTAAAAATGACGCCAGTAAATCCAAGGGTGTGAATCTTAAAATGAGTGATAGCATTTTGACCAGCAAAGATATATTGGGATCAGAATTTACGATTAAACCAACCGACGACGATTTTGAAAAGTTTTAGGATAACCACAGCTTTTTTAAGGCCATGGAATCCTTAAATTGGCTTAAATAAATTGGTAATATTGTTCGTAAAACCCCTGCATATTTTCAAATATGTAGGGGTTTTACTTTAACCAGCATCCGCAAAAAATGGATTTTATCTATATATTGAACGGTGGTACATTCATATGAATTTCTTACATTTGCCATCGGTTTGGGAAAATTGCAGTCCATAATCAATGTTTTGAGAGAGGGGATGCAGGTCTTTGTATTGGTTATGTGGGTGTTAACCTAATTTTTTACGAGTTCTATGAACCAATTAAACAAATCTACTTTGACGTTAAAAGTACCCTTGTTAAATTTGAGACTGGTTATTAAAATTACACAATAAATAACAAATAAATTATATGCTATTTAGTTCAGTTGTTTTCTTATATCTCTTTCTGCCTCTGACGCTTTTGGGTTATTATTTAATCAATAAAGATTACCGAAATTACTGGCTTTTGTTTACCAGTCTGATCTTTTTTGCCTGGGGTGGCGTAAGTTTCACATTAATTCTTATTATTTCAATTTTACTGAATTACTTTTTCGGTCTTGCAATACAAAAAAACATTGAGAATAGGCGAGGTTATTGGTGGTTATTTGTAGGCGTAGGCACAAATGTTACTATTTTAGCGGTTTTTAAATATGCCAACTTCTTCATCGAAAACATTAACGATCTCTTGGGTGTATTATCGTTACCCTATATTCCCTCAACAAACATTGTATTGCCCATTGGGATTTCGTTTTATACGTTTCACTCTCTATCTTATTTGGTCGATATTTATAGACGTAAGACCGTAGCTCAACGAAACGTTTTCGATTTATCATTGTACATCGCAATGTTTTCTCAATTAATTGCTGGTCCCATTATTCGATATAGTGATATTTGGCCACAACTACGAGGCCGTGTACATACTCAAGCCAAGTTTGCATCGGGTGTTGAGCGGTTCTTAATTGGTTTGGGGAAAAAGGTTTTGTTGGCGAATACATTTGCTCGTGTGGCCGATGAATTATTTGCTGTTGACCCTGCGGGTCTTGGAGGATTGAATGCTTGGTTGGGGATTATTTGCTATACACTTCAAATTTACTGCGATTTTGCGGGATATTCCGACATGGCCATCGGCTTAGGGCGAATGTTTGGCTTTGAGTTTTTAGAAAACTTTAATTTCCCTTACATTGCCAAATCGGTAAAGGAGTTTTGGCGTCGATGGCATATCTCTTTATCCTCTTTTTTTCGCGACTATGTTTACATTCCTTTGGGAGGAAGCAGAGTGAAAGTTAGTAGAACCTACCTTAATTTGCTGATTGTCTTTTTTCTGACGGGATTTTGGCATGGTGCAAGTTGGAGTTTTGTGGTTTGGGGCTTGTTTCACGGCCTCTTCATGGTAATTGAACGCTTGGGATTCGACAAAATATTAGAAAAAACCTGGAAACCCCTTGCAAACGCATATACATTAATCGTTGTAATGTTTGCTTGGGTCTTGTTTAAAGCCGACACCTTAGGTTATGCTTTAAATTACTGGAAAGCACTATTCGATTTTTCGTTAACCGACGATCGGTGGAGTTTATTTTTGAATTACGTAAACCTCGAGCTGTTTTTAGCTCTGGTAATTGCTATTTTGGGTTCATTTGGATTTTTCAACTACATTGGCAAATTTGTTGAGAAAATTACAACAACCAACAACATCAAGGCAAACGCTTTTTCCTATACCTATCATGTTGTATCAACGGTATTTTATGCAGCTATACTCATACTTTGCTCAATGTATCTAGTTGCAGGCACATATAATCCTTTTATTTATTACAGGTTTTAAATTATGGCACATATTCGATTCCGAGTTCTATTAATTTCGATTGTCTTTATTGGTTTAATCGCCTTTCCTTTTGTTAATCAGAAGCTTACACTAGTGAAAGACATTGAGAATACTGAAAATAGGCAAGCCGTTGCTAAACCTGATTTTGACATTCATCATTTAGATGCTTATCCATCAAATTTTGATAAATATTATTCCGATAATTTTAGCATACGCCAAATATTAATTAAGCAGTTTAATCAACTCAATTTAGTGGTTTTTAAAAAATCTCCGCTTCCTGATAAGGTGGTCATAGGCAAAGAAGACTGGATTTTCATGGGCGACAATGAAGTTGATTCGTACCAAGGAAAACATCGTCTTAATACGCACGAAATGGAATCAATGCGAATAGAATTAGAGTACAGAAAGCAATATTTGGAAAGCAAAGGTTGCAAATTCTATTTCCTAATTGCGCCAGTTAAGGCTAATATTTACCCCGAGTTTATGCCCATGAATTTGTTTCGGTTTAATAAACAATCGTGGGGAGAACAACTTATAGAATATCTAAATACCAATAGCGAGGTTAAACCCATTGACATTTACGACCCACTACGTCAAAACAAAAGGCATGGGTTGATGTATCATAAACTCGATAACCATTGGAACAAAAAAGGTGCTTTCTTTGCCGCACAAGAAGTTCTGAATTCTATTGGAAAGGATATTTCAAATGTAGGCACATTGTCCTATTCTGATTATATCATTGTTGACTCAATTTCTCGTAAAGGGAATTTAACCAGTATGTTGTCAAATACCGAGTTGTTTACCGACAGTATTTTTGAAATAACTCCAAAAGATGGATTCAAATCGGCCGATCATAAAAAGGTGGGTTATCCAGTTATTTCTGGGTTTCCTTATCCTTGGGAGTATGAATTTGTAAGAGAAATCCCAAACTCCAACAAACCTAAAATTCTAATTATTTCTGATTCCTATGGCGCAAATATTTTCCCCTATATCGCCGAAGGGTTTAGCCGAAGCGTTAAAATATTTGATTCGTGGCAATATAAACTGAATGAAGATATTGTAAAGTCCGAAAATCCCGATGTGTTTTTGCTAATTGTGCTGGAGTCAAATATTCGAAATCTGTTGAACTTCCAATCAAACCCCAATAAAAGCCAAGTTAAATAGTAATTCTCAAATACGAATACTACGACTTTATTATGGTTGTAAAAGCTTAAAGTTGTATTATTTCAGATGCATATATTTCATGCACATTGAATTTGTTAAAGCAACGTATGTATAGGTAGGCTCTGTTTTATAAACTGATTCAATATTGTTGATCGCCGTTTTTTGCACCCCTTTTTATGCACCCCGCTCTTCAATAAAGTATGAATAATACAATTTTATTAGTGAATAATATAACATATTAAGGTAATGTAAGCTTTAAATTTGTGTTATATTATTAACGAAAATTAAAACAGACATCATGTGTAAAAAAATTGGATTACTATTTTTGGCTATTTGTGTAGCATCGGGACTTCTTTTTCAATCATGTAAAAAAGAGACTACAGAAGTGAATATGATTATTCGTAATTGGACATTGGTATCGAAAACCGTTGCGGGCGTAAATATTGCAACAGACTGCGATACAGATTCAAAATGGAATTTCAAAACCGATGAAACGTATGTTATTAAAGATAATTGCGACGAAACACTCACAGGAACTTGGAGTTTGGCAGACGATGGCAAAACATTAACCCTCGATGATATCACCGCCTACAAAGTAATTGAAAACAGTGTTACTAAATTGGTAATCGAAATGCAGGTTGGTGAGATTGGATTAATTCGATGGTCATTTAATTAGTAGATTGTTCTATAATAGTACGATATAAAAATGTTGGATTTAAAAAAAACGTGAAAATGCTCACGTTTTTTTGTTTAAGTGAAAATTGAATCTAATTCGTTTCATACGTATTAATAGTTTTGGTTCAAATTGTATCGGCAATTAACATATGGACACAAAGCGCCTTTATTTGTATTCCTTAAGCTTATTGTTCAAAATTATTTATTATTGAGACTGAAAAGAATTTACTTTAATTATTATTTTACGCCAAATAAATCTTATTTTTGATAACCGACGATCGAAGGAGCTTATTTTGAACTCCGTAAATCTCGAGCTGTTTTTAGCCCGAGTAATTGCCATTTTGGGTTCATCTGGATTTTTCAACTACATTGGCAAATTCATTGAAAAAGATTCCCATAACAAACAGTATCAAATCAAAAGCTTTTCCTATACTTATCATGTTGTATCTACGATATTTAATGCCGTTATACTCATATTTTGCTCAATGTATCTAGCTGCAGTTACCTATAATCCTTTTATTTATTACAGGTTTTAAATTATGGTACATATTCGATTCCGAGTTCTATTAATTCCCAATGTCTTTATTGGTTTAATCGCCTTTCCTTTTGTTAATCAGAAGCTTACACTAGTGAAAGACATTGAGAATACTGAAAATAGGCAAGCCGTTGCTAAACCTGATTTTGACATTCATCATTTAGATGCTTTTCCTCCAAACCCCACAAAAATAAAGTTAAATAGTCGGTCTCAAGCATAAATATTCATACTTAACTTTAGCTAGTGAAGCTTTAAGTTGCCGATTTTAAGATGGATACGAATTCAAAATCGAATTTATAAACTAATGAGGCATGTGTCATTAACGATAATTGCGATAGTTTACGAATCGAAATTTGGAGCTAGGCCTATGATGTGGAAAATTAACCCTTGACAATATCACCGCCAATAAAATAATTGAAAATAGGATTACAAAAGGGATGATAGAAATGTAGGTTGGCGAAATTGGATTAATACGATGGTCATTTTTACGCCTTTTTTGTTAATGAAGATTAGCCTGTACTGTGAATTTTAAATTTGGGTCATTGTTTTTTATTCACTGAACAACATCGATTTAGGATTGTTAATAGCAACAAGAACGGAGTCCCATTTGACGAAAGTGGAATGGGTAAATCGGAATAAAAGTTGACCATGAACCGTTTAGTGAACCGAATTACAATGAAAAATCCCTCAAAAGAAAAAACAATGACAGTAACCAATGGTGAAATTCAAGAAGGAGGAAAAATTGAATCTTTGAAAGTTATTGATCTTCGTGTACATTTGGCAAACGAACGAACATTTTTAGCATGGATAAGAACAAGTATAGGAATAATGGCATTTGGGTTTGTTGTCGAAAAGTTTGTGTTGTTTCTAAAGCAAATGTCCGTAATTATTGAAGGATCAACGATTGAAAACGCAATGCCGCCTCCTCAAGGATACTCGGCAGTTATAGGGATATTTCTTGTTGGATTGGGAACATTACTCGTTTTGCTCGCATTTTTAAGATATAAAAAAGTTGAGAAACAAATAAGTTCAGATACCTTCAAGCCGTCGTCGATACTTGACATAACTCTTACTTTATCAATATTTACAGTCGGAATTTTTCTTGTAACATATCTTATCCACAGTTTATAACCAACCACTACAATGACAAAAAGTGCCCAATGGTATATTTTTAGGCATGCCTTGCTCGAAATCATAATATAAAATAATTGAAACTAAACTATAATATCATGGAATCTCAAACAAATAAAGTTGAAGGAATGTCTTGTAATCATTGCAAGGCAAATGTTGTAACGAACCTCGAAAAGCTTGATTTTATCACAAGTGCAACGGTAAATCTTGACGAGAAGTCGGTTACCATTACAGGCGAAAATATCGACATCAAAAAAGTAAAAGAGATAATCGCTGCACTCGGCTATAAACCGGTTTAACTTGTTTTCAAATCACAAGGAGGGCATTTTTTAAACATTATTGATTTTAATGTGTTGCTTTTTGTGTAAATCGCGCATAATAATGCTTAGGAAAATAACACATATCATTTTATCTGTTTTCTTACTGGTAACTACCGTAGGAGTAACATTTTCCATGCATTATTGTAGTGGTAATTACGTTTCCACATCCATTAATAAGGAGACGAAATCGTGTTGTGATTCTACCACTGGATGTTGTGAAAATAAAACGGTTCAAATCGAAGTTGAAAATGATTATGTAAGTCCAATTCAAATTGACAATAAAATTGTAGAGTTGGACTTCTTTTTATCCTTTATCTTTGCTTCAAATTTTGAATTATCTCTTGATTTTGACGAAATCTACGAACTTTATACGGGCATTTCTCCGCCATTTAAAATACAAACCCGCCTCTCTTTATTACAAACATATCTTTGTTAACCAATTAACTAATTGAATTGTTGTGCAATATAATTGCCCAAACTTTTAGTTAAATGTTTATCAAAATCATATAAATATGTTGAACAAAACCATAAAATTCTTTTTAGAGAACAAATTAATAACGCTCTTACTTTTAGTGATGTTTATCATTTGGGGTGTTATATCGTCTCCATTCAGTTGGGAAACCGGATTTCTTCCGTCTGATCCCGTTCCTGTGGATGCCATTCCTGATATTGGAGAAAACCAACAAATTGTTTATACCGAATGGGAAGGTCAATCGCCACAGGATATCGAAGACCAAGTATCTTATCCCTTAACAACCACTTTGTTAGGAATCCCAGGGGTACAAACTATTCGTAGTAATTCTATTTTCGGAGTTTCAAGTATTTACATCATTTTTGAAGGGGATGTTGAGTTTTATTGGAGTAGAACACGTATTCTTGAGAAACTCAACTCATTGCCAGCCGGAACGCTTCCCATAGGCGTTACACCATCGTTAGGACCTGATGCCACAGCCTTGGGGCAAATTTTTTGGTACACTTTAGAGGGGCGCGACAAAGATGGTAATCCCAATGGGGGTTGGGATCCTCATGAGTTAAGAACAATTCAAGATTTTTACATCAAGTTTGGATTAACCGCCGCTAAAGGTGTTTCTGAAGTTGCTTCAATTGGGGGATTTGTTAAGGAGTATCAGATTGATATTGACCCCAATGCAATGAAAGCCCATGGTGTTACGGTTGGGCAAATTATGCAAGCGGTTAAAAAAAGCAATTTGGATATTGGCGCACGAACCATTGAGTTTAATCGAGTTGAATACTTAATTAGAGCGTTAGGATATATTAAAAGCTTGGAAGATATTGAAGAGAGTGTTGTAGATGTTAAAAACAATGTTCCAATACGCATTAAAGAGATTGCAAATGTTAGCTTTGGACCTGCCACACGACGCGGAGGTTTAGATAAGGGAGGAGCAGAAGCTGTTGGTGGTGTTGTGGTTGCTCGATATGGTGCAAATCCACTCGAAGTGATTAACAATGTGAAATTTAAAATTGAAGAGATATCCAAAGGATTGCCTTCTAAGATATTGGATGATGGCTCGGTCTCAAAAGTATCCATAGTTCCATTTTATGATCGCACAGGTTTAATTAAGGAGACGCTGGGAACCTTGCAAGAAGCTTTAACGCTGGAAATTCTCATTAGTATTCTAGTTATTATTATTCTTATTTTAAATCTCCGCGCATCATTTCTCATATCTAGTTTATTGCCCATTGGTGTGCTAATGACCTTCGTAGCAATGCGCAGGTTTGGTGTCGATGCTAATATCGTAGCTTTATCCGGTATTGCCATTGCCATTGGCGTTATGGTTGATGTTGGGATCGTATTTACCGAGAATATTATTCGACATTTAGAAAGTATTGAGAATAAAGGCAAAAAGTTACTCACTACCATTTACGAATCTACAATAGAGGTTGCACCTGCTGTTATTACGGCTTTAACAACCACGGTTGTTAGTTTTTTACCCGTATTTGCCATGCAAGCTGCCGAGGGAAAGTTATTTAAACCATTGGCTTTCACAAAAACCTTTGCCATGCTTTCTGCGCTGGTAATCGGGCTGGCATTTATTCCCACGCTAGCACACATGATTTTTTCAATAAAAATCGATGGCAAAAGAACCAAGCAACTTCTCAATACACTTTTAATCCTGTTGGGTTTTAGTTTTATTCTCTTCGATAAATTCGTTATTGCCATAGCAATTGTTGGTATTGGCATTAACAATTTACTCGCCCACAAATGGCTTCTCACCGATACATATTTCATCGCGAAAAAGGAGTATGAAAACAGACATTGGTGGCAATATATCCCATCCTTTTTTAGGGGAAAACTCAATCAGTCAAGAACGGAATTTCCAAATTATATAAACGTTGGAATAATTGCTCTTGTTGTGGTTTGGATATTAACTAAAGAATGGATGCCATTGGGCGCACATAATAGTGATATTTCCAACCTTGCTTTTGTTGGGATATTAATTGGATTCGTGTTGGGACTTATGCTTCTTGTTGTAAAATCTTATTCAAGAATTTTGAAATGGGCATTGGCCAATAAAGCGATCTTTTTGAGTATTCCTTTAGTGGTAGTTCTTTTTGGAATACTCATATGGCAAGGGACGGACAAGATTTTTGCGTTTATGCCCGACAGCATTAAAAAGAGTCAATCGTGGGCGTTATTCAATAAAAATTTCCCTGGAATTGGAAAAGAGTTTATGCCTGCATTGGATGAAGGGTCTTTTTTATTGATGCCCACAACAATGCCCCATTCAGGAATCGAAGAAAATCTTGAGGTGATTCGGATCTTGGATAAAAAAGTCAATGCTATTCCAGAAGTGGACAATGTGATTGGCAAATGGGGGCGTGTTAACTCTGCGCTTGATCCAGCGCCTACTTCGATGTACGAAAACATCATTAATTACAAATCGGAATATATGCTCGATGCGGATGGTCATCGCTTGCGGTTTAAAACTGATAAAGAGGGTGCTTTTAAACTTAACGATGGGTTTATTTATAATCCTTCCGATGGTTTTAAGGTTATTGGAAAAGAGCAATTAATTCCGGATCCATCGGGAGAATATTTTAGGCAATGGCGCAAACACATTAAATCGCCAAGTGATATTTGGGCTGAAATTATTAACCAATCAAGCATTCCTGGTCTTACATCTGCGCCAAAACTTCAACCCATTCAAACCCGATTGGTAATGCTACAAACGGGTATGCGCGCACCAATGGGCATAAAAGTATTTGGTCCCGATTTGGAAACCATTGAAAAAGTAGGATATGAATTAGAGAACCATTTAAAACATGTCGAAGGAGTTGAGCCCGGATCTGTATTTGCCGATAGAGTTGTGGGTAAACCGTACTTGGAATTAAATATTGATAGAACCGCCATTGCACGCTATGGTTTAACCATCGAGGATTTACAAATGATTTTGAGTAGTGCCATTGGTGGAATGAGTCTAACTTCAACGGTCGAAGGTCGTGAGCGTTTTCCCGTTCGCGTGCGTTATGCTCGAGAATACAGAGATAACCCCGAAGATTTGAAACGTGTTCTGATACCAACTCCATTGGGAGTACAGATTCCTCTAGGCGAGTTGGCAGAAATAAATTACACGCGAGGAGCTCAAATGATAAAAAGTGAAGAGACTTTTTTAGTGGGGTACGTAATATTTGATAAAAAAGAGGGCTTTGCCGAAGTTGATGTTGTTGAAAATGCACAGATATATTTGGATAAAAAAACAGATCAAGGTGTTTTTAATGTTCCTGCTGGAGTCAATTATCGATTTACGGGGAACTATGAGAATCAAATTCGTGCCACCAAACGATTGTTGATTGTAATTCCAATTTCGTTGCTTATTATTTTCTTAATTCTTTACTTCCAATTCCGCTCAGTTATTGCTGCAAGTTTAATTTTCACAGGAATATTTGTGGCATTCTCGGGTGGATTTATCATGCTTTGGTTGTATGGTCAATCGTGGTTTATGGATTTTAATTTAGGAAATGTTTATTTGCGCGATATGTTCCAAATTCATACCATCAACCTAAGTGTGGCTGTTTGGGTTGGATTTATAGCTCTTTTTGGAATTGCCACCGACGATGGGGTGTTAATAAGTACCTATTTAAAACAACTGTTCGACAAAAAATCTCCAGAGAGTGTCGAAGAGGTTAGAGCAACCGTTTTGGAGGCTGGACTAAAAAGAGTTCGCCCTGCAATGATGACTACCGCAACAACAATTATTGCTTTGTTGCCCGTTTTAACATCTACTGGCAAAGGTTCCGATATTATGGTTCCAATGGCAATCCCATCTGTTGGTGGAATGCTCATTGCTACACTGACCATTTTTATTGTTCCTGTTTTATACAGTACATGGCAAGAAGGAATTGTGAGAAAAAAGTCTAAAAATGTAAAAGCATAACTTGATGCAACGGATATATTTAAAAGGATTTTTGGCATACAAGGGACGCAGGCATACCAACAACGTTGAAATTGTTCGATAAAACCTATTTTATCCAGATTTCTAAAACTCAAAAATAGACACATAATGTTGACAGTTAGGTAATTTTAAAAAATAGAATCAATGAAAAAGATATTATATATTCTGCCAATTTTTATTTTAGCTTTTGTGGGGACAACGACCGCTCAAAATGAGCTTACTCACTATTTGAAGACAGCGGCAGAAAACAATACAGGCTTAAAAGTTAAGTTTAACGAATATATGGCAGCGCTAGAGATAGTGCCGCAAGTTGGAACACTGCCCGATCCTACAGTAGCCTTTGGTTACTTTATTCCCCGAACAGGAGCGGGCTCTCAGCAAGCCGAAATATCGGCTTCACAAATGTTTCCGTGGTTTGGAACGCTGTCAAAGCGTAAAAACACGGTGGAAGCATTGGCAAAGGCTAAATATAAAGTGTTTGAAGAATCTAAATCGATGCTATTCTATGATGTGAAATCGACTTATTACAACCTCTATTTTATCCATAAGGCAATTGATATCACTCTTGAAAACATCAGCATTCTTAACTCTCTTAAAGATGTTGCAAATATTAAAGTTGAGTCGGGTTTAGCATCAGCTGTTGACGTTTATCGAGTGCAAATGGAGATTAATGATCTTGAAAACCAATTGGCTCAGTTGAAAAATAATGTTCAAGAGTTGACGGTTGAGTTCAATACATTTTTGAATGTTGAGTCAAGTTCCAATATCCATATTGCAGAAAGGTTGATGAGTCAGACCCTTTTAAACAAGCACGAAGTATTAGATAGTATTTTAAAAAACAACAACACTTTGGGGGCATTCAACTATGAACTTGAAGGCTTACAGCATCGACAAAAGCTCGCATCAAAAGAGGGTTTGCCCCAACTCGATCTTGGGTTTGGATATACTTTTATTGATAAAGGAGGTTCTGCCACTCCAAATTCAGGACGCGATGTTATTATGTTTCCTAAAATCGGAATAACCATTCCGTTGTATCAAAATAAGTATAAATCAAAAGTCCAAGAAGTTGTTTATTTGCACGAAGCAAAGATGAATGAAAAAGCCAATACTGAAAATACCATAAGAATATTGTTTGAAAATATTTGGAGCGATTATCAGGATGCAATTAGACGATCTTTGTTATACGAGAGGCAAACCGAGTTGGCAGAAAAAACACTGTCAATTCTTGAGTCAGAATACGCCACCAACAACGTGAACTTTGAAGAATTGCTTCGCATGGAACGTAAACTCTTAAAGTATGCTTTGGAAATACAAAAAGCGACTGTCGATAAAGAAGCTTCCGTTGCATTTATGGAGTATTTACAAGGTCAATAATTAAATTGAAATATTATGAAACGAACCATGAATGGGTTCAATACGTTGATAGACAATTAATAACAAAATCACAAACAGATGAAAATAAATATAAATAAGCGAGATATTAAGCTGATATTAATAGCAGTGGCAGCAGGTTTAGTTTTAGGATGGGTCTTTTTTTATTCATCAAGCAATAATGCAACTCGTAATCATAATCACGAATTGGAAACAGAAACCAGTGAAACAATATACACTTGTTCAATGCATCCACAAATAAAACAGAACAAACCCGGCCTATGCCCAATTTGCGCCATGGATTTGATTCCAATGGAAAACATAAAATCGGAGGACGAGCATGTTAATCTAAACGAAATACAGATGTCTGCTTCTGCCATGGCCTTGGCTGCGGTGCAAACAACAATTGTTAAAAAAGGGATTCCTGAAAAAGAGATTCAATTACTTGGAAAAGTAAAAGCCGACGAACGGAATATCTCAACCCTCACAGCTCGTTTTGGAGGGAGAATAGAAAAACTAAATATCAATTACACGGGACAGAAAGTTCACAAAGGCGAAAAGTTGGGATCAATCTACTCGCCGGAATTGATAACGGCTCAACGAGAGTTGTTAGAATCGTTGAAATATAAAATCACCAACCCTTCATTTTACAAAGCCTCAAGAGGGAAACTAAAGTTATGGGATTTAACCGAACAGCAAATTGATGAGATTGAAACCCATGGCGAAATTAAAACGTTTTTTGATATCCAATCGCCCATAAGTGGTACTGTAACTAAAAAACAGGTATCTATTGGCGATTATGTAAAAGAAGGCTCCCCTTTGTTTGAAGTGATTAATTTATCAAACATCTGGGTGATGTTTGAGGCCTATGAAAGCGATTTGCCCTGGATTAAAAAAGGAGATCTCATCGAGTTTACCCTACAATCGATCCCCGGAAAGCAATTTAAGGAAAAGATTGCTTTTATCGATCCGTTTATTGATGCACAAAAACGAGTGGCGCAGATTCGTGTGGAATTGAACAATCTTAATGGACATCATAAACCAGAAATGTTTGCTGTGGGTATCCTAAAATCAACCATAAAGCACAGTGTTAAAGAAATTTTAATTCCAAAAACCTCTATTTTATGGACAGGAAAGAGGGCTGTAGTATATGTAAAAGTTCCAGATCGGGAAATGAGTTCTTTTATTTATCGAGAAATTGTTTTGGGTCCCGAAGCCGGCAATTTTTATGTGGTAAGCGAGGGGTTACTCGAAGGCGAAGAGATTGCAACAAATGGAGTCTTTAAAATTGATGCAGCGGCACAATTGTCTGGAAAGCTAAGCATGATGAATCGAAATGACAACGAAATTTTAATCGAGCACAATCACGGGGTGGCATTAAATGGTAAGAACCATGGGCATGCAGAGCATAACCCGACGAATGTGAATTTAAAACAGGAAACCTTTTTTGTTTCTGGAAATTGCGAAATGTGTAAATCGACAATTGAGTTAACAGTGAAATCCCTGCCGGGGATTGGTGTTGCAAATTGGGATTTGAAAACTAAAGAGTTGAATGTTTCCTTTGACGACCAAAAAAGCAGCCTTTCAGATATTCACAAAGCAATTGCTAAATCGGGTTATGATACAAAACTGGAGAAAGCAACAATTGAGGCATATGACAAATTACCAGCTTGTTGCAAATATCCTAGGATTATTGAAATACCAACAAAACCCAATGCTCAGCATGAAATGAATAGGTAGATAAAATGAAATTTAAGGTAAGGTTGGATTGGGATATCCGTTCCAGCATAATCCACGTTCAGTCATTCAAATTCATCATTGCCAATGATTTCTCCGCCCTTGATAGCCGAATTTTCGACAATTTAGTTTATTGCTATCAAACTTAATATTATGAATTAGCAAAGCCAATGAAACACTTCGATAATAGTATTTCATTGGCTTCGCATAAAAATTCAGTATAATTGGTTTCGCTATTTGGATTCAATCATTTTCTCTAATCGTTCAATTCGTTCTAATAACTCTTTAATCATATTGGATTGATTTTCAATCAAAACCTGTTGTTCTTGCACTGCTTTTACCAAAGGAACCGTAAAATCGGAATATCTGAGTGAGTATAGGCCTCTATTGTCACTGCCCGATTTATCAATTCCGCTGAACTCATATCCAATGGAACGAGCTGCCTCTTCAACATCCTGTGCTAAAAAACCACTGAAACGCATTTTATTAATTTCTGATATTTCTTTCCAATCAGCCGTAGTATTAATTCCCAACAAACGATTTTGCTCAAGAATATTCAACTTGTACGTAACAGGTTTCAATAGCTTAATGAACTCAATTCCCGGGACGTTTTCTTTTGTGTCTTCCTTAATCCTCTTATCGGACAGGGTTGACCAAGCAACTTGACCACCAATTGAAGTTATTGCGCTATTTCCCAATATCACTTGGTTTGAAGCACGAATAATTGCTTGATTACCAATAGCTGTTGAGTTGTTGTATGTACTGGATGAGTACAATACACCAGTTTTAGACCCAATGCTAGTATTGTTTGTGCCATTTTGTAAATTGTATAGCGATGAATCGCCAATTGCTGTATTCTGAGTTCCTCCAGCATTAAAAATTGCGCGTGCACCTATTGCTACCGTTCCCGATGTTGTGGAAACAGCACGCCCAGCGCCACTGCCGATTCCAACATTTCGATCTCCGGTACGGTTTCCTCCTAAACCACCTCCGATGGCGATATTCTGATTACCAATGGTGTTTAACGAAAGTGCATAAATTCCAATGGCTATGTTGTTTGATCCGGAAGTATTTTTCTCCATCGACAATTTACCAAAAGCCACGTTGTTGTCCCCGGTGTTTGGTCCATACAAAGCTTGTTTACCAATGGCAATATTCCAATGGCCTGTTGTATTTCCCTTAAAAGCTTCGTCGCCAACAGCTACGTTTTGTCCTCCCGAGATATTTTCCAAACCTGCCTCGTTGCCTAAGAAAACGTTCAGACTGCCATACCACCACACTCCACCAGATTGGGATTTATTACCGGCTTTATATCCAATAAAAACGTTTCTTTGATTATTAGAACCCGTGTAACCAGCCTGATAGCCCATATAAACATTGAACGATGCATTGTCGCTGGTGGGGTAGGTGCCATAATTGTTAAACCCAGTTTGATGTCCCATAAATACATTATGTTTTCCCCATTTTGTTAATTGACCAGAGCTCTCGCCAATAAAAACGTTCTGTTCACCATTAATAGCATTTTCACCCGCTTTACTTCCAATATAAACGTTGCCACCGTTGGTAGTATGGCTTTTTCCGGCTTTATATCCAATAAATGTATTATTAGATCCAGTGTTACTGTAGCCAGTTTCAAGTCCCAGAAAAGTGTTCCAATTCCCTTCGTATCCATTGGTTCCGGCTGCGTAACCAATAAAAATATTTTCATTTCCGTTTTTATTTGATTTTCCAGCTTCTTGTCCAATAAAGATATTTTTATTACCACCTATACTGCTTTGCCCTGCCATGTAGCCTATAAACGAGTTGTATGTTCCAGTTTTCAAGGATTTCCCAGCTTCATGACCAATTAAATAATTTTCGGGGGTTAAAAACATAAAGTTTTGAGGATTGATTTTTTCTGTTGAAAGACCACCTACAGCAAATCCACCTTTTGCAGCTTTTGTAGTATTTTCAGCCACATTAATTCGCGTACTGTCTCGCGTAATTCTTAAATATTCCTCTCCGGGTATTTTGGTTGAATTTGATAAACCTCCAATGGCAAATCCGCCCTTCCCAGCTTTGGCCGGATTGGTGTCGATATAAATCCTAGAACTGTCGGGTGTAATGCGCATAAATTCCGTTGTCCCTTTTGTTGAATTTGATAAACCTCCAATGGCAAATCCCCCTTTTGCCGCCTTTGAGTTGGTGTCGGCATTGATGTAGATTCGAGTGCTGTCGGAATTAATGAAAAACAAATCTTGACTGACACCTTTTGTTGAATTTGACAAACCTCCAATGGCAAATCCTCCTTTGGCAGCTTTTGTCGAAGGTTCACGTAGTAAAACACGAACGCTGTCGGGAGAGACACTGAAATAGAGTGGAGTTTCGATTTTTGTCGAGTTCGATAAACCTCCAATAGCAAACCCACCTTTAGCAGCTTTAGTTTGTGTATCGTCCACATAAATCCGAACTCCCGATTGATATACCCCAAAGACCAATTGTCCGGCCTTATTTTTCACTTCAAAAATAGGATCATCATCCAAGGCAGTCGGATTACTTAATACAGCTACGTTGGGGTTAATATTAAACGACTCGAGACTTGTCAACTGCGTGTTGTCCGACCAAACGGCTATTTTTCCTGAAGTTCCAGTTCCGGTTACAGCATTTACGGCATTGGCACCATCTTGTGTTATTATTTGCCAAATTGTACCGTTATAAATGTATGATTTTCTATCAGTTGAGTTGTAGTATGCCTGATTTAGTGTTGGATTTCCCGGTGAAGAGGCATAGGTTCCTAACCACTGAACGGAAATGCCATTCTCTCCTGCAATACCCTGTATTCCTTCCAGTCCAATAAGGGAGATTCCCGCAGGCCAAATTCCCGTCATTTTGGGGCCAAACAGCATGTTTGTTGTTGTATTGATATAGAAATCGCCATCAGCACCTTGGACAGTTGGATTTGAATTTCCATGTAGGATAGTGCGACCATTAATTCCTGCAGAACCGTCAATTCCACTGGGTCCTTGTTCTCCATCTGCGCCCGCTGGGCCTATGTTTCCTTGTGGACCAATCAATAAAACTCCAGAACTCCATATTCCTTCCGTTTTCGGGCCAAAGAGGGTATTAGTTGACGTATTGATATAAAAATCGTCATCGGCACCATCTACTGTTGAGGGATTATCGCTTCCATTCAAAATGGTTCGACCATCGATTCCTGAATTGCCGGGCATTCCCTGTTCTCCTTGTTCTCCCTGTTCTCCGGGGGGGCCTTGTTCTCCTTGTGGTCCTTGATTCCCATCTGAAGCAAACATAGCGTAGGGAACCGACATTAACTGGGTTTTACCCATTTCGATATAGTTACCGCCATTATTTTGGAGTTCAATTTTAATAAACACCTGTTCGTTTCCCCAGGGAATTTCTGAAAAAGTGCCGGTAATGTCATGACCAAGTCCAACATTGAAACTTACAATGCCCAGTGCACTTGTGTTTGAAGTGTGGGTTTCGGAATAAAAATTGGTGTTCGACGTTTGATTTGTTAGCGTAATTCGAATTGTTACCAACCGATTTGACAATATTGTACCATCGGTATTACGCAAGGAAGCCTGATAGCTAAACCCTGATGGGGGCTGGCCTGTTGCCATTAAAGCTATAGCCATAAATAGCATTAATAAAAATAATTTCATAATACATATTATTTGGATTGGTTGTTGGTTGTTTTTAATTCAAATCTCAAATTAGATATGAACCATTTACATATAAGGATATAAAGAGCTTTTTGTTCATTAATGTCAATGTTTTTCACGGAATTGTTTTCAAATAAAAAAATAGTTCTATTTAAAGTGTTGTTTATTATGCGTTTGTATGAATATAAAAACATTCACACGTGTGAATTAATCTTATTTTATGTCAACGGAATTTGGACTGGAAGTGGAGTTTACGTCTCTTTTTTCAAAAAAACAGACATGAGGGTATTATAGGTTTCGGATTTGGGGCTTTTCTCCTACCATGGAATTGTGTTCAAACCTATTTTTTAGGGCTAAACTGTTTTTGCAATCTTTATTTCTTATGATTGGGACATTGAAACATGTTTGAATTGTGGATTAATTTCCACGTGTGATTCAAATGATAAACGATAATTGGGAAGCATGGTTTTTATGGGCACAAGGTGTTCTATTGTTGAAAGATGGTGAAAAAAATAAGGCTACCCCGAAGAGTAGCCTTAGAAACAACCTCAATTTTAACCTAATCAATAAACACTTTCACTGGTTTATGTTTTTCACTATTGTTTATAACAATGCAGTATAGTCCTGTTGCAATGTTTTGGACATTTAGCGTTGTTGAATTGGCTCTACTCACAGTCTCCATTACGACACTACCAGTAATGGAAAAAAGTTTTATAACGCTGTTTGGATTTATATTGTTGATATGAAGCTCATTGTGTGCCGGGTTTGGGTAAACTTGAACTTGTAAATCATTGTTTAGTTCGGTTACACCTGCAGGTTTAA
>JAQVXQ010000025.1 GCA_028709085.1 Salinivirgaceae bacterium
AGCGCCGTTGAACTGAATGAAAAACAAATTGAGATATTAAATAAATCCATCTCAAACCAACTAAATAAAGAACCCGTTATAGAAACCGTAGTTGACAAAACACTTTTAGGCGGTTATCAACTCATCTTAGGCAATAAACAATTAGATCATTCTGTAAAAAGAATGCTCAAAGATTTTAACAAATTGATATAATCCAACTTTAAACTCAGGATACGATCATGGCTCAAATACGACCTACCGAAATATCGGAAATCATTAAGAAACAAATCGCAGACATTAACCTCTCTTCCCGATTTGAAGAAATTGGAACCGTTCTTACTATAGGTGACGGAATAGCTATAGTGCATGGTTTAACTCAAGTACAATCCAATGAATTGGTTGAATTTGCCAATGGAACAAAAGGACTTGTCTTGAACCTCGAAGAAGAGAGCATTGGAGTAGTTCTACTAGGGCCTACAGGAAATATTAAAGAAGGCGATTTAGTAAAAAGAACGCAAACTATTGCTTCTATTAAAGTTGGGAACGGACTTTTAGGCCGTGTTATCAACACAATTGGAGAACCCCTCGATGGGCTTGGTGCTATTAGTGGCGAATTATTTGAAATGCCATTGGAACGCAAAGCACCCGGAGTAATATTCCGACAACCCGTAAAAGAACCTCTACAAACCGGAATACTAGCAGTAGATGCCATGGTTCCAATCGGACGTGGACAAAGGGAATTAATTATTGGCGACCGTCAAACCGGAAAAACAGCCATTGCCATTGACACAATTATAAATCAAAAACATAATTACGATACCGGAAAACCCGTTTTCTGTATCTATGTTGCCATTGGTCAAAAAGGTTCTACAGTAGCACAAATTGCCTCGATGCTTCAAAAGCACGGAGCCATGGAATATACAGTAATTGTTGCTGCAACAGCGGCTGATCCGGCAGCACTTCAGTTCTATGCCCCATTTGCAGGAGCAGCAATTGGAGAATTTTTCAGAGACACAGGACAACATGCCCTTGTTATCTACGACGACCTATCGAAACAAGCCGTGTCGTACCGCGAAGTTTCCCTGTTATTACGTCGTCCACCCGGACGCGAGGCATATCCAGGAGACGTTTTTTATCTGCACTCCAGACTATTGGAAAGAGCAGCGAAAATTATTGAATCCGACGAAATTGCAAAACAAATGAACGACCTTCCCGACGTTCTTAAAGATAAAGTTAAAGGAGGCGGTTCGCTAACAGCACTCCCAATTATTGAAACACAAGCGGGAGACGTTTCAGCATATATCCCAACCAACGTAATTTCAATTACGGACGGACAAATTTTTTTGGAATCGAACCTATTTAATGCCGGAATCCGTCCAGCCATTAACGTTGGTATTTCAGTATCGAGAGTTGGGGGGAATGCACAGATAAAAGCCATGAAAAAAGTATCCGGAACATTGAAAATTGATCAAGCGCAATACCGAGAACTTGAAGCATTCGCAAAATTTGGATCCGACCTAGACCCAACAACCCTAGGTGTACTCGATAAAGGACGTAAAAACGTAGAATTACTAAAACAACCTCAATATTCACCGTTACTAGTTGAGCATCAAATTGCATTGGTTTTTGCTGGAACGCACGGATTGTTAAAAGATTTACCATTAGAAAATGTTAAAGAATGGAAGAGTGAATTTTTAAACTTTTTAAGTGCCAATGCAAAAGATACATTGAATAACCTTATAAAAGGAACATTTACGGCTTCCGAGGAAGAGACCTTAAAAACCATCGCACTCGATATTGTCAAGAAATTTGTACAATAAATACATAGTTAAATGGCAAATTTAAAAGAAATACGTACACGCATATTATCGGTAACAAACACTCGCCAAGTGACGAGTGCCATGAAAATGGTATCGGCAGCTAAATTGAGAAAGGCTCAAGATGCTATTTTCAAAATAAAACCGTATTCCGAAAAAATGCAACAAATAATTGAAACCGTGAGTGGCTCTCTTGAGGGGACACTCTCTACTCCGCTGTTTACACAAAGAGAAATAAAAAAAACACTAATCATATTAGTTACCTCAAACAAAGGTCTTTGCGGAGTTTTCAACACATCAATAACACGGTCGGCCATTGAATGGGCAAAAAGCGAACGAGCGGAGTTATTTAAAAACAACAATATCGAGTTTTTTACCGTTGGCAGAAAAGGATATGAATCAATCATTAAATCAGAGATGAACTCCGCTGGACGGGAAGACAATTTATTGCACAAACCATCGTACGACTTTTCCGCCTTTTTTATTAAACATCTAATTGGTGAATACACCGAAAAGCGTTTCGACGAAATTGTTGTTTTTTACAACAGTTTTAAAAATGCAGCGACGCAGATTCCAACAATGGAGAAACTTTTGCCCATCAGCATGCCAGAACATAGCGCAAAAGAACCAATAGAGTTTATTTTAGAACCAAATCCTGAAGTTATTTTAGAAGAACTCGCACCTAAAATGCTGGAGGTTCGATTCCATAAAGTAATCTTAGATTCTATTGCATCAGAACATGGCGCTAGGATGACCGCAATGCATAAAGCAACCGATAATGCTACAGATTTAATAAACGACCTGAAATTAACATACAACAGGGCAAGACAAGATAGTATAACAAAGGAAATTCTAGAAATTGTATCCGGAGCAAATGCTCTACAAGGTTAAAACAATCAAAGATAAGCAAAATAATTAGAGAGATATAAAAATGTGGATTAAACTAGCTGGGCTTATTCTTCGCTACAGAATAAATATTCTTATTGTAATTGCACTATTAACAGCATTCTTTGCCTATAAAGGCACTGAAGTGCAAATGGCATATAAGTATGCCCAAATGTTACCACAAACAGATTCAGCATTTATTCAACACTCTTACTTCAAAGAGATTTTTGGAGAAGAGGCAAATGTGTTTGTGATTGGAGTGAAGGACAAAACTATTTATGACGTCAATCGATTCAACGAATATTTAAGCTTTACCAACAATATTAAAGAGCAATATGGAATCTCGGATGTAGCATCTATTGGTCAAACCATTAATTTGACAAAAAACGATTCGTTGCAGAAATTTGAATACAACAAACTTTTCCCCGCAAAAGTAAACTCCCAAGTGGAGATGGATAGTTTAATTTTGATATTCAAATCGTTACCTTTTTATGAGGAACTAATATATAATGACACCGCCAATGTGTTCTTAATTGCAGTATCGCTGGATAAAGAACTATTAAACACAAAGGCGAGAGTTGACATTATTGATAATGTGCATGCCATTGCAGAAGATTTCTCCAATAAACACCAAGTAGAATTTTTCTATAGCGGCTTGCCCTATATTAGAACCGAAATAAGCAAGAAAATAAAAAATGAGTTAAACATGTTTATTATCATGGCATTTTTCATTACCGCCATAATCCTCTACATTTTTTTCCACTCATTTAAAGCCGTATTTTTCTCCTTACTTATTGTCGGAATTGGCGTAATTTGGTCCATAGGAACCCTATCGGTACTGGGATTCGAAATCACCATTTTAACTGGAATGATTCCGCCTCTCCTCATTGTAATTGGAGTTCCCAACAGCATATTCATGCTCAATAAATACCATGCTGAGTACAAAAAACATGGGAACAAAATCAAATCGTTACAACGAGTAATCTCAATTGTTGGGAATGCCATATTCTTAACAAATTTAACAACCGCCGCAGGATTTGCCACGTTCATTTTAACATCAAGCGAGATATTAGTCGAATTTGGTATTGTAGCCTCCTTGAATATATTGGGTATTTTCGTTACAGCAATCACATTAATACCCATAATATTTAGTTTTCTTGACCCTCCCAAAAGAAGACATATTAAACATTTGGATCAAAAATGGTCTCTTCATGCGATAAATAAACTCGTAACAATAGCACTCAACCACAGAAAACTGGTCTACATAACAACAGTTTTGTTTTTAGGATCTGCAGTAATTGGTATTAGCAAAATGCACACTACAGGTTATATGGTTGACGACATACCCAAGGACGATCCAATATATACTGATTTGAAGTTTTTCGAATCCCATTTTAATGGGGTAATGCCATTAGAAATTCTAATTGACACCAAAGAAAAGCAAGGCGCATTAAAACTTAAAACCATCCAAAAGCTCGGTGTACTTCAAGATTCGTTGGCAAATTATCCCGAATTATCAAAAGCATACTCATTGGCCGAAGCATCAAAATTTATGCGACAAGCATATTACAATGGAGATAAACGACGATATCGAATTCCAGTGGAAAGAGAACGAGTTGCCATTTCAAAATATTTGAAAACAGACGATGATCAAAAAACCTTTGTTTCAAAATTCCTAGACTCGTCATTTCAAATAACACGAATGACAGCGCAAATGCACGACATTGGAACAAATGAAATGGAAGTCGTTACGGATAAAATCATCAAGGATATCCAAAGCATTTTCCCCCCTGACGAATATTACACCTTAGTAACTGGAACCAGTATAATTTTCTCAAAAGGAACCGAATACTTAATTCGCAACCTATTAACAAGCTTGGCCATTGCCATTGTATTTATCTCATTAGTAATGAACTACATGTTTCGGAGTTGGAGAATGATAGCCATTTCTCTAGTTCCAAACTTAATTCCTCAGTTAATGACTGCAGCCTTAATGGGATATTTTGGGATACCTATTAAACCCTCAACCATACTAATTTTTAGTATTGCTTTTGGGATTTCCGTCGATGACACCATCCATTTTCTTGCAAAATACAGACAGGAGTTGAAAATAAATAGTTGGAATGTTCAGAAATCAGTAGTTATTGCACTCAAAGAAACAGGAATGAGTATGATGTATACAAGTATAATTCTCTTCTTTGGATTTGGCATATTTGCTGCATCCGAATTTGGAGGAACTAAATCATTGGGAATGCTTGTAAGTCTAACACTTCTATTTGCAATGTTTTCAAACCTAATAATATTACCTTCACTACTTTTAACATTTGAAAACTTTATTACAACAAAAACATTTAAAGAACCGAGTATCCCACTCTTTGAAGAAGAAGAGGAGGAAAATGCCAATCTTGTAAAACAAAAAGTTGGCAGAACACATTTATTAGACAAAAAATGAGTTGAAACAAGGATGCCGTAAAGCATTTCCAATATATAACAAGTTGATTTTAATCATGATAAGGTTCAATCTGAACATAGACTGGAAAATTAAAAGTAGATGAAAATAAACAAGATATTAGTTACAGGAGGCGCAGGATTTATAGGGAGTGCCATGGCATTAAAACTTATGGAAGACGAGGAGAACTACGTTGTTATTGTAGACGATTTATCGACCGGAGACTTAGGGAAAATCCCTCCGTTAGATTTTCGTCCAAAACGTTGGAAGTTTGTAAAATGCAACGTTAATAACTATCGTGACATTGCTGAAATTATGCTCGCCTACAAATTTGACTATGTGTTTCATTACGCAGCCGTAGTAGGAGTGCAACGGACGCAAGAATGTCCGGTAAGCGTACTAAATGATATTGAGGGAATTAAAAATATTTTAGGGCTTGCTAAAAATACCGGAGTAAAAAGAGTATTTTTCAGCAGTTCATCTGAAATATATGGAGAACCGGTAGAGATTCCACAACACGTTTATACAACCCCACTAAATAGTCGACTCCCCTATGCCATTGTTAAAAACGTAGGCGAAGCATTTTTACGTAGTTATCACCAAGAATATGAGCTTAATTATACAATTTTCAGATTCTTCAACACCTACGGACCAAAACAAGCCAAAGATTTTGTTATTAGTAAGTTCATTAACAAAGCTCTTCACAACGAAGATTTAACTATTTTTGGAGATGGACTTCAAACCAGAACATTTTGTTACATTGACGATAATATTGAAACCTGTTATAAAATATTTAAAAACAGTCTGTTAGTAAACGATGTCATAAATATTGGAGGAAATATCGAAGTTCCCATTATAGAATTAGCAAAATTAATCATAAAGAAAACAAATAGTAAATCAAAGATCGTCCATTTGCCACCACTGAAAGATGGAGATATGAAACGTCGCAAACCAGAAATCTCGCCAATGATTGAAATCATGGATAAGCCCCTAATTTCAATAGAAGATGGAATTGACAAAGTATTAACCCAAGGACTTTTTGAAAACTAATCGCAATGACACCAAAATCGTTAGATGATTTACAACTATTTATCAATAAGGCGATTGAATCCACAAATTACGGATTTAATCCTGAAAACCTTTATGATCCTATACACTACACAATGTCGATGGGAGGCAAACGAATACGCCCTCTTCTCACATTGATATGTTGTCAACTATATGGTAAATCCATCGACAAAGCAATACCAGCAGCAATGGCTCTGGAGATTTTTCACAATAGCACACTACTTCACGACGATATAATGGATAACTCCATGGTGAGACGAAACTTACCTACCGTATTCAAAAAATGGAGTACTAATATTGCAATTTTATCGGGCGACGCCATGATAATGTTGGCATATAAACAATTAAATCAACTTGAAGAAAAAATCAAATCAAGTGTATTCGAAACATTTAACAAAGCAACCCTAGAAGTATGCGAAGGTCAACAATATGACTTGGATTATGAAGATGACTTTCAGGTCCGAATTGAAGACTATATAAAAATGATCCGATTAAAAACCAGTGTTCTATTAGCAGCATCGGCAAAAATTGGAGCTATTATAGGCGAGGCTTGTAAAGAAGAACAAGATTTGTTATACTCTTTTGGAGAAAATCTAGGCATTGCCTTCCAACTTCAAGACGACTATTTAGATACATTTGGAGACTCGGCAGTCTTTGGGAAAAAAATAGGAGGAGATATTCTTGCAGGAAAGAAAACATTTTTGCTCCTTAAAGCACTGGGATTATCAAAAGGCGAATATAATGCTCAGTTGATTGGAATTATAAACGACACAAACACCAAACCTGAGGTAAAAGTTGAACAGGTTAAAGAAATATATAAGAATCTTAAAGTTGATTCCATTACCATCGAGTATATAAATCGATATTTTGACAAAGCAAAAGAGAGCCTAGCCAAATTAAAACTAAAAGGGTTAGACACAACATTGCTAACAGAATACAGTGAAAAATTATCAGGAAGAAAATACTAAATATCAATAGAATATAAACTAAACACTATAAAGTCATGGCTGAAAATATTGGAAAGATTATTCAAATTATTGGACCTGTGGTTGATGTCAAATTTGACAATCAAGCAGCCAAATTGCCCGAAATATATGAAGCTTTAGAGATTATAAGAGATGGAAAACCTCCCATTATTGTCGAAGTAGAGCAGCATATTGGTGAAGACAGCGTTCGAACCATCGCAATGGACTCAACGGACGGACTACAAAGAGGAATGAAAGTAGTTACAACCGGAAATCCAATATTAATGCCCGCGTCGGATCAAGTAAAAGGACGACTCTTCAATGTTGTTGGAGATGCCGTGGATGGTTTACCGCAAGTTGATAAAAAAGGCGGCTATCCAATTCATAAAGCACCACCCGAGTTCCAAAATTTAACAACCGAAGCTGAAATTCTTTATACAGGAATCAAGGTAATCGACCTCATTGAACCGTATGTAAAAGGAGGTAAAATCGGACTTTTTGGAGGCGCTGGAGTAGGAAAAACCGTTGTTATTCTGGAACTAATAAACAACATTGCAAAAGCATACGAGGGTATCTCCGTATTTGCTGGAGTGGGAGAACGAACAAGGGAAGGAAATGACCTTTTACGAGAAATGATTGAAGCCGGTGTTATTAATTATGGCGAAGAATTTGTTCAATCCATGGAAGCCGGTGGCTGGGATTTATCGAAAGTAAAACCAGAACATTTGGCCAAATCAAAACTTGCCTTAGTTTTTGGACAAATGAATGAACCGCCTGGAGCAAGGGCTCGCGTGGCACTTTCAGGATTAGCCATTGCAGAATACTTCCGTGATGGAGGCGGTTCCAGCGATGGTAAAGGACGCGATATATTATTCTTTATGGATAACGTTTTCCGTTTTACCCAAGCTGGGTCTGAAGTTTCAGCACTGTTGGGACGAATGCCTTCAGCGGTAGGATATCAGCCAACATTGGCATCGGAAATGGGTGCCATACAAGAACGAATAACCTCCACTAAAAACGGATCAATAACTTCTGTTCAAGCTGTTTACGTACCTGCCGACGACTTAACCGACCCTGCACCAGCTACCACCTTTGCCCACCTTGACGCAACAACGGTATTGAGTCGAAAAATATCCGAACTTGGAATTTATCCTGCGGTAGATCCACTGGACTCAACATCGCGCATTTTAACTCCTGAAATTGTTGGAGAGAAACATTACGCAACAGCCCAACGAGTAATTGAAATACTACAACGATACAAGGAGTTGCAAGATATAATTGCCATTTTAGGAATGGACGAACTCTCCGAAGAGGATAAACTTATAGTACACAGAGCTCGTCGGGTTCAACGATTCTTATCGCAACCTTTCCATGTTGCCGAGCAATTTACAGGAATTCCCGGCGTACTTGTTCCAATAGAAGAAACAATTAGAGCGTTCAATATGATTATTGATGGAGAGGTAGATAAATATCCAGAGGCAGCCTTTATGATGGTTGGAACCATTGACGATGCCATAAAAAAAGGAGAAAAAATGATGCAAGAAACCAATAAATAAACAACGCTATGCAAATAGAGATACTTACTCCAGAAAGCTTGCTTTATAGCGGCGACATTCAACAAGTACGAGTACCTGGAACATCAGGATCTTTTGCTGTTTTGCACAATCATGCACCCATAATGTCAACATTAGAAAAGGGACAAATCAAAATAACAGAACATAGTGGAGAAAACATATATTTCGACATTCATGGTGGAGTAATACAAGTGACTAAAAACATAATCACAATTCTGATAAGTACAGACAATTTATAAAACAAAAATCCAAACATAATTGGATTTCGAATAATATTATGATTCGTTGTCCAATTATGTTTCAAGGTAACAATTGAGAATATTACAATTAATCAAATGGAAATCAAGCAAAAGATTTTAATAATTCGATTTTCCTCCATTGGAGACATTGTTCTCACATCCCCAGTTTTACGTTGTTTAAGAGATCAGAAAAAAGAAATTGAAATTCACTATTTGGTAAAAAAACAATTTCTATCCGTCTTAACGTTTAATCCAAACATGGATGTAATTCATGAATATCAAGGTGATTTTCGCAATACAATTACGGAACTAAAAAAAGAGAACTTTAGTCAAATTATTGACCTTCAGAATAATATAAGAAGCAATAGAATTAAACGGCGTCTAAAAATTCCAACTTCAACCGTTAATAAACTGAACTTTCGGAAATGGCTTTATGTAGTCTTTAAAATTAACAATTTACCAAAAAAACACATCGTCGATCGATACTTTGAATGTCTGAAATCGTTGGGCGTAAAAAATGATTTAAAAGGATTGGAATACTTCTCTGAACCAAAAGCAAAAGAGATACTCAATGAGTTGCCCGAACCCATGAAAAATGGTTATATAGTAGCAGTAACGGGTGCTGCACACTTCACGAAACAAATACCAAACTCTATTTTAGAAACAATTCTTAATGGAGCAAAACTACCCGTGGTATTTACCGGGAACACAACCGACAAAAACAAAGCAAAGTCAATTATTAAGAACCTGAAAGTGCCCTATTTTAACGCTTGCGGAGCGTGTACGTTAGGTGAAACAGCAGAAATAATAAGAAATGCAAAGGTTATTTTAACGCCCGACACCGGAGCAATGCATATTGCTGCAGCATTTAACCGTCCAACAATATCATTATGGGGAAACACAGTTCCTGATTTTGGCATGTTCTCGTATATGCCAAAAAATGAAGAACTCTATTACATAGCAGAGGTAAAGAACTTAAAATGTCGCCCCTGCTCGAAAATCGGATATAAACAATGCCCGAAAGAACATTTCAAATGCATGAACGACCAAAACTGCCCTGAAATTATTGGCAAGCTTATTGAATTTTGGAATATCTCCAATTCGTAAAACACCTAAGAAACATACTTAATGAACAATACAGATAAAGTCACTGCCCTTTTCAATACAGAGATTACGCGCAATGATATTGAATTAATGGCTCCTGCAGGAAATTTCGAATCATTATATGCTGCCATTCAAGGAGGCGCCAATTCAGTCTATTTTGGAATAGGTCGCCTAAACATGCGCGCAAAATCGTCGGTAAACTTCACCATCGAGGATCTTCCAAATATTGCCAAAATTTGTCAAGAAAACAACCTTTTCTCCTATCTGACAATCAACACCATAATATATGATGCCGACATTGAGGAGATGCACAAACTAATTGACAAAGCAAAAGAGGCAAACATATCGGCCATAATTGCCACTGATATTGCCACCATACATTACGCATCGCAAAAAGGAGTCGAAATACACGCATCAACACAACTGAACATTACAAACATTGAAGCCATTAAGTTTTATTCCCAATGGGTTGATGTTGCGGTATTAGCCCGTGAATTGAACTTAAATCAAGTCGCCCACATAACCCGACAAATTAAGGAACAAAACATTTGTGGTCCAAGCGGAAAACTCGTTAAAATCGAGATATTTGCCCATGGAGCTTTATGTATGGCAGTGTCGGGAAAATGCTATTTGAGCCTACATGAAACAGGAGCGTCGGCAAACAGAGGAGCCTGTCAACAAACATGTAGGAAAGGTTATATAGTGACGGAAAAAGAGACCGGACACGAACTGGAAATTGACCATGAATATATTATGTCGCCAAAAGACTTATGCACGGTTGGATTTTTAAATAAAATAATTGATGCTGGAGTTACAGTACTGAAAATTGAAGGCAGAGCGAGGGGTCCTGAATATGTGAAAAAAGTGTGCGACATCTACAATAATGCCATCGATTCGCTTGTTAGCAATAGTTACACAACTGCAAAAATTGAACAATGGAAAGAAGAACTCTCAACCGTATTTAACAGAGGATTCTGGGATGGATACTATTTGGGACAACGCATGGGGGAATGGAGTAATGTATATGGAAGCCGCGCAACACACCATAAAGTATATATTGCAAAGGTTACCAATTATTATTCGAACATTGGCGTAGTTGAACTAAAAGTAGAAAGTGGCGAATTATCAATCGGAGAAGAAGTCCTCATTATTGGTCCTACTACGGGTGTTTTAGAAACACCAATTCTCGAAATCCGGAAAGAGAATAAAAGTTGTAAGACAGCCATTAAAGGAGACTTAATTTCAATCCCATCAAAATCAATAGTGCGTAGAGGTGACAAACTATATAAATTTATAAAAAACGAACACCTGCATATCTCATAATGCACCAACACCATTAAGTAGGTGTTAATTTCATGAAAACTATTTTTTTAATTGAAACACACAACTATCTTTACAGTCAAAACGAGCAACAATGCAACATTGGGGGATTTTAACCACACGGAATTTTTATATATTAGGATTGCTGACTATTGCAGCCTCACTCCCATTATCCGCATTTTTCACTAGCATAGGTCAATGGTTCATATTAATAGCCTGGATTGCCGATAAAAACTTTGTTCAAAAAGTCAAATCGATACGAATCAATAAAGCATTACTTTTCTTTCTCTCATTCTATCTTCTTCACATAGTAAGTCTCTTATGGACAAGTAATTATCAATATGGACTTCATGATATAAAAATAAAACTGCCCCTTTTAATTTTACCACTCATAATATCAACTTCCAAGCCCTTAAACAAAAAAGAGATATTAAGTATTTTCTGGGTCTATTGCCTAGCTGTTTTAACAGTCTCAATGATAGGATTTTACTCCATATTTTTCAAACAAGGAGGACTCACGGCAGACTTTAGAGCCGTTTCGCCATTTATTTCGCATATTCGCTTTGCGTTAATGATCAATATTGCCATTATAATATTGCTTTATATCGCTTTTGAAAATCAAAATGCTTCCCTAAAGATTAAAATACTAAACGTAATTATCGTTTTATATTTAATGCTCTTTTTAATTTTAATGCGCTCATTAACAGGAATTGTTGTGTTTATGGCAATGGGCACGCTCGTACTTTTATATAAAATAAATCAAGTAAAATTAACGTTTAAACGGCGATTATTAAATGGTTTATTTATAGCAATTGCAATCGTATTTGCCCTTTATATAACAGGAGTTTACGCTAAATTTAATCACAAAGCGAACGAAAATCTACAAGCATTACAAGCCACAACTGTTAATGGAAACAAATACAAACACGACACAATATCGACTTATAGGGAAAATGGTTATTTAATATATATAAACATCTGTGACAAAGAACTAGAAACTGAATGGAACAAAAGAAGCAATAAAAAATACCATTCAATAAGTAGCAACGGATATAGTGTTAATTCGACTCTTATTAGATATATGAGCAGTTTAGGATTAACCAAAGACTCATTAGGGATGTCAAAACTTGACAAGAACGACATTAATGCAGTAGAAGAAGGAATTGCAAATCATATATATTTAAACAGAATTAGCTTATATCCAAGACTCTATGAGCTATTCTGGGAGTTTGATTATTATAAACGAGGAGGAAATCCCAGCGGTCATAGTGTTATTCAACGATTCTATTATTTCACTGCAGGTTGGAATATTTTTCTTGAAAATCCAATAGTTGGAGTTGGCGTAGGCGATGTTGAGGATGGATATCAAGCATATTACAATAAAACAGACAGTCTGTTAACCAACCCTTGGCGATTAAGAGCACACAATCAATATTTAACCATATTATTATCATTTGGGGTAATTGGATTTATAATATTTTTGGGAAGTCAAATTTATCCTGTATTGCTTTCGAAAAAAAATAAAACCCTTTTTATTCTTTTCACTCCTCTATTTATAACATTGTTGCTTTCAATGTTAAACGAAGACACCTTAGAAACTCAGGCCGGGGTGTCTTTTTACGCTTTTTTCTACTCCTTATTTGTATGGGGAATAAACAAAAAAAACATCTACGATCATGACTAAAAACGACTTTATGAAGCAAGCGGCCAACGCCGCAATGGAAAACATGAAAACTCAAGGTGGACCATTTGGAGCAGTTATCGTTAAAGACAATAAAATAATTGCAACCGGATCAAACAGAGTAGTTCCAAACAACGACCCCACAGCCCATGCCGAAATTCAAGCAATACGCGCAGCTGCTGCAAAACTAGGCACGTTCGACTTATCAGATTGTGATGTTTACACCTCCTGTGAACCTTGTCCCATGTGTTTGGGTGCCATTTATTGGGCAAAAGTAAAAAATGTATATTACGCAAACACCCGCTATGATGCAGCTGAAATTGGATTTGACGACAATTTTATCTACGAAGAACTAGAAAAACCAATGGACAAAAGATCGATCAATTTTATAAAACTTGACTCAACAGAAGCAACAGAATCATTTGAAATATGGAAAAAAACAGAAAATAAAAAAGAGTATTAATTTTAGTCCTATATAATAAAAGCACCTACAACTACACATTGTTTGGGAGGCAGAATCAATTGTTTTTCAATTTTTACTGTTTAAATTTGAAAACTACTCAACACTTAGTTGTCGAAGGTCATCATAGAATCCGGGATACGACTTCTCTATCACCTCAGCATTGGAAATATCAACTGCGCTGCCGGAAGTTAACCCTGCAACCGCACATGCCATGGCAATTCGGTGATCCCCATGAGAATCAACAAGCGCTGACTTTATTTTTCCACCATACACAATAATAACATCCCCACTAACAACAATCTCGATTCCCATTTTTTTGAACTCTTGTTGCAATGCAAACCCTCGGTCGCTCTCTTTATTTATCAATCGATTTGCACCCGTAATCATGGAATCGCCTTTGCAATTGGCGGCCAAAGCAACCAGCGGAGGAATTAAATCAGGACAATGGGTTGCATCAAATGAGAATGGTCGTAACTCATTTTTAGTCACCTCAATAGAGTTCGCACCAATGGAAAGATTGGCTCCAACATTCATTAATACACCTAGAATGTTTTTATCGGGTTGCGAAGAATAGGGACTAATATTCTCAACCATAACCTTTCCAGCAATGGCTCCCGCCACCAACAAAAAGGCTGCACCACTCCAATCGCCTTCCACACAAACTGTTGTAGCTTTATACTTCTCTTCTGGTGCTACATAAAAAGAAGAGTAATTATCATTAACCACACGCACGCCAAACTGCCGCATGGTATCGATCGTTAAATCAACATAAGATTTACTTTGAAGATTCTCGACTTTTAGCGTTAAGCCTTTACCATTTCTAGGAGCAGCAATCAACAAACCAGAAACAACTTGTGAACTTTCGGATCCATCAACCGACGCCACATTTTGACGAAATGGTCCTCGAATTTTGATTGGCAATTTACCATTATTAGTCTCACAGTCAACGCCCAATGCCATTAAAGTTTGTTCAACCATGCGCATGGAACGATTAACTAACGACCCGTGACCGGTCAAAATAATTGGATTGGAGAACGTACCTGAAATAGCGGAGAACATTCGCAAACAAAGCCCTGATTCCAAACAATCGATGGCGGATTTTGGATATTTCAGTCCTCCACGTACAATTAACTGATCCCCAATTTCTGTAACATTGATCCCAAACGAACGAACTATATCAATCGACGCTTTCACATCTCGAGAATTCCCACATCCATAAATTACTGACTCACCCTGGGCAATTCCCGCAATTGCAATAGCGCGCTGCGCATGACTTTTTGAAGCAGGTGCAACAATTGTCCCCAAAACACGGACCCCTTTTACTGAATATATCATCGGATTATAAACATAAACTATTCTCGAATTGATTTAAAATCGCACACATTTCGTCATACGCAATTTGCCCAGGAGCCGTAATATTGTCACCAAAAGCCGCATAGATAAAAGGGGATCCAAGAAATGGAGCCAAAAATCGTGTAATTCGCCCTTTAACTCCCATATTAAAAGCCACTATATTTTCAAATTGATCATATAGATGTAAAACCCGGACACAATCATCGCTTGAATTTGCAAAACAGGCCAATTTAACAATATCCGCTTTTGAAGTCTGCATCTCTTTACCAATGGAAATCAAATCCTCAAGGCTAGGAGTTAAATCATAATTATGATACGACAAAATTTGCTTAACTCCTTTGTCCTTAGCTGTTTCAAACAATCGATCACGAACCAACAAAGGTACATGGATATCAATATCAATATAAGCACATCCAAAATCGATGGCCATTTTCATATTATGGATAAGTTCATTAAAATTATTTTCACGAACCCTACTTGTGGCAACAATCTGACTATGTACTGAAAACAGAGACTTGTATTCATATTCGCTCACGGACAACAAATCCATGCGCAACTCCACAAGGGGTGCATATTGAATCAACTCCATAACTTTGAAATATCCAACATTACCTAGACTTAAGCAGACATCGAAACGGCTCATACAATAATTTATTTAAAGGTAGCCACAAATTCATGCAGTTCGCTCAAAGCAATTCGTTCAATTTCAACAGAACCAACCCCTTGCATTAAAACAAAATCGATATTTTTTCCAAATCGCTTCTTATCGTTTTGTACCACCGATAGAATTTTGTCAAAGTTACCTGATATAATGGTGGGTAAACCCAACTTTCTCAACAATCCAACAATTCGGTCACATTCCTGGTGAGTAATCAACAATCGACGCAACGATAATTGGGCAGCGAATACCAAACCAATACTGATACTTTCGCCATGACGTAAACCATGACAAACTTCGACAGCATGACCCCAAGTGTGACCCAAATTCAATTTTTTGCGGATATTATTCTCAAACTCATCCGCCTGAACAATGGCCGACTTTATGGCCACCGACCGTTCGACCATATAATTTATGGAATAAACTGACCGATTTAAAACTTCGGTATAATGATTCTCTAAGAACTTAAACATCTCATAATCAGCAATAAGAGCATGTTTAACCACCTCAGCCAAACCCGCAACATACTCAGGTTCACTCAATGAGGATAACAATTCACCATCGCAAAGCACAAATTTTGGTTGTCGGATGGTTCCTATTACATTTTTCACATTCCCAAAATTCAATCCATTTTTGCCCCCAACACTTGCATCCACTTGCGATAACAATGTGGTGGACACAAATCCAAACTCAACTCCTCGCATATAAGTAGAAGCCACAAACCCGGCAATATCCGACACAACTCCACCGCCAATCCCTAACACAAAAGAGTGACGATTAGCCTCATTACCAATCAACCACGAATAGATCTCTGTAACACAATCAAAACTTTTAGACGTTTCGCCGGGAGTAATTTCAAAAACCGCAAAAGAAGGAAACAGGGATGCATATTGTCGATACACCTCACTGTCTGTTATTATAAAAACATCTTTTGTTGGCAAATATTTCAAAACATTTTTAATCGATTCACCAACTATTACATTGGATGTTCCATTTTTAGTCTCAATTTTAAATTCTCTCATTATTGTTTTTAACCATGTGAAAAAAGCTATTAATTATACGTTTACATAAACACAAAACAGATATTACTGTTTATAGTGTAAACATTTTGAAAATTATGATATCCAAGTTCCTGAACAACCAAACAAAACCAACTAAATATTTACCTTTGCAAGAAACAAATAATTAAAGTTATGGCAAAAACAACTCCTGACAACAAAGATAAAGAGAAGTTCAAAGGAATTAGCCCAAAAAAAATAATATACCCGATTATTATAGGACTTGGAGTGGTTGGTTATCTCTTTTGGAACGAATTTAATATCGATGCCTTAAAGACTCTAAATTATGGAATCCAAACGATATTTTGGTTAATAGTTGCATTTATTTTCATGGGTTTTAGGGATTTTGGATATATGATCCGTTTACGGGTTCTCACGGAGAAAAAATTTAATTGGCGACAATGTTTCCGAGTGATAATGTTATGGGAATTTACCTCTGCAGTAACTCCTTCGGCCATTGGAGGAACAAGCATTGCCATTCTTTATGTAAACAAAGAGGGAATGAGTTTAGGGCAAAGTTCAGCGGTAGTAATGGCAACATCATTTCTCGACGAACTTTACTTTATTTTGATGTTTCCGCTACTTATCCTACTCGTTGATAGCCAGTTGCTATTCTTAACCGTAGAAAAAGGATTTAGTTTTCGAAACGAATTTCTGCTATTTGCCACCATTGGTTACTCCTTAAAACTACTCTACACAATTGCTTTAAGCTACGGCTTATTTTATAACCCGCGGGGACTAAAATGGCTCATACTTCAAATATTCCGACTTCCCATAATACGACGCTGGCGATATGATGCAAAAAACGCAGGAACAGAAATCGTTGAAAGCAGTAAAGAACTGGTGAAAAAGCCATTCCGCTTTTGGTTAAAGGCATTTGGAGCCACATTTTTCTCATGGACATCGCGCTATTGGGTAGTTAATGTGCTTCTATTGGCTTTTTTTGCGGTTAATGATCATTTTTTAATATTTGCGCGCCAACTGGTAATGTGGATTATGATGCTTGTAAGTCCAACTCCCGGCGGTAGTGGATTTGCGGAATATATATTTACACGATATTTATCCGATTTCATTCCGGTAGAAACAGCCCTAGTTGGATCAATAATAATTGCGTTGGCACTCCTTTGGCGACTAATAAGTTACTATCCATACTTAATAATAGGGGCTATAATTTTACCAAAATGGATCAATGATAAGTTCCGAAAAACGGAACCAGAAGAAATCGGGCAACCAATAGATTAAAGTTGGTTACGATTGAAAAATATTGTATTTTCGCAGGTTCAAACAGCTAGAAACCTGAAAACTGCCCGCAGTTTTAATGTTAAGTTTAATTTCTCATGAGTTTGCTTCAAAAAATAAACAATCCCTGCGATCTACGTAAACTATCCATTGATGAGCTCAAACAGGTAAGCGACGAGGTACGTCAATTTATTATAGATCAAGTTTCCACAAATCCAGGACATTTCGGGGCAAGTTTAGGAACCGTTGAACTAACCGTTGCGTTGCATTATGTATTCAATACACCCTACGACCGACTTGTGTGGGACGTTGGACATCAGGCATATGCACATAAAATACTGACCGGAAGACGTGACCAATTTCACACCAACAGAAAAAAGAACGGCATTTCAGGATTTCCAAAACGAGAAGAGAGCGAATACGATGCCTTTGGAGTAGGGCACGCATCAACCAGCATTTCAGCAGCCTTAGGAATGGCAGTAGCCGCACTGCAAAACAAGGAAGTTGACCGTAATGTTGTTGCAATTATTGGCGACGGTGCGCTCACTGGAGGAATGGCCATTGAAGGATTAAACAATGCGGGCGCGCTCAATACAAATTTATTAGTTGTTCTAAACGACAACAACATGGCAATTGACCCCAATGTGGGTGCATTTAAAGAGTATTTAATTGACATTACAACTTCTCGAACATACAATAAACTGAAAGATGAAGTGTGGCACATGCTAGGAAAATTTGATCGGCTAGCACCCCAAACACGGACGTTGATACAAAAAATTGACACCGGTATAAAATCAATTCTGCTAAAACAATCAAACTTTTTTGAAGCCATGAATTTCCGTTATTTTGGACCAATCGACGGACATGATTTGGAGCATATGGTGGGAATAATGGAAGATCTAAAAACGATTCCAGGACCAAAACTACTACACGTGAAAACCGTGAAAGGAAAAGGATTTGCAAATGCCGAAAAAAATCAAACAATATGGCATGCCCCCGGACTTTTCGATAAAAACACTGGCGAACGAATTATTCCAATAAAAACAGAACCCACTCCACCAAAATATCAAGATGTATTTGGAGAAACCCTCTTGGAACTTGCCCGAAAAAATGAAAACATCGTAGGCATAACCCCCGCAATGCCATCGGGTTGCTCGCTAAACATCATGATGGAAGCAATGCCCGACCGAACATTTGACGTTGGAATTGCTGAACAACACGCAGTAACCTTTTCAGCAGGGCTTGCAACAGAGGGGAAAATTCCATTTTGCAACATCTACTCCTCTTTTATGCAACGTGCTTACGATCAGGTAATTCACGACGTTGCTTTGCAAAACCTACACGTAGTTTTCTGCTTGGATCGTGGCGGAATTGTTGGCGAAGATGGAGCAACACATCATGGAGTCTTTGATTTGGCCTACTTCCGATGTATTCCAAATTTAATAATAGCTGCTCCAATAAACGAATCCGAACTTCGCAATTTAATGTACACTGCCCAACTTCCCAATGGAAAACCATTTGTAATACGGTATCCAAGAGGAAATGGAGTCCTCATTAATTGGCAAACGCCTATGGAAAAAATAGAGATTGGCACAGGAAATAAAATCTGCGACGGCAAAAAAATCGCCATCCTTTCCATTGGGCATCCCGGCAACTTCGTTATTAAAGCAAATAAGGAACTTAACAAAAAAGGGATATTCCCTGCACATTACAACATGCGATTTTTAAAGCCGCTGGACACTAAAATCCTGCATGAGGCTTTGAAAAACCATGAGCAAATTATAACTGTTGAAGATGGAACTATTATAGGCGGATTAGGCTCAGCAGTACTTGAATTTATGTCCGAAAACGGATATTCCAATACAGTCACAAGACTGGGGATTCCAGACAGATACATTCAACACGGAACCGTTTCTGAGCTGCAAAATGAATGTGGGTTTGACACCAATGGAATCATAAAAACGGTTGAAAAACTATTTGCTACACTGCAAAACAAATGAAAAAACAAACCTTTGTAGCATATTTGGCAATTATTACTGCCATGCTTTTCTGGAGCCTATCGTTCGTATGGTATAAAGAGGCCTACAAACTTTTCACACCTATATCGGTCATTTTTATCCGACTGCTAATTGCATCTATACTTCTGTCAATCACAGCCTTAACTGTTTTTAAAATTCAAAAAATAGACAAAAGGCATTACAAATTCTTCCTACTTTTAGCGTTTTTCGAACCCTTTTTATATTTCATGGCCGAAGGACATGGGATCAATTACACATCGGCCACGGTTGCATCCGTAATTGTTGCGCTTATTCCCCTCTTAACCCCTTTTGCCACACGCATATTTCTAAAAACTCCCATAAATAACATACATCTTATAGGTTTAGTAATCTCCTTTGGAGGCGTAGGAATTGTAGTTTCAGCTGGGTCCACCGATTTCTCAGCCGATTCACTTGGAATTGGACTCATGTTTATGGCGGTTTTATCGGCACTCGGATACTCCATTGTTTTGGTTAAACTAATGAAATTCTACAACACAATTACAATAATTACATTTCAGAACATTCTGGCTGTCATATTTTTCCTCCCCTTCTTTCTCAGTTTTGAATTAGACACTATAGCAAGCATTCCGATGACGCTGGAGAATTACTCTCCCGTACTAAAACTCTCCTTTTTTGCATCGTTTTTAGCATTTTCATTGTTTGTATATAGCATTAAACGTATTGGCATTACAATAGCAAATATGTTTACCTATTTAATCCCAGCATTTACAGCCTTATTTGCATTCATAATTATTAAAGAGACCCTAAGCATACAAGCAATAATTGGTATCATGATCGTTATATTCGGACTTGCTCTACCACATCTCTCCAAATTTAAAAAACAGAGTTCTAAAACAGATTCAACCACGCATTAAATCAGAACAATAACAATGCTACATTCAATAAATGTAAGCCATTTATATTATCCAAAAAGACCTTTCAATTTAATGGTTTGACAAGACACTGCATAAAAATTAAAACCTTCGAAAATAATATGCCCTTTCAAATTGCGTTACTACTAAAATCCACCATAAAAAAGTCGATTATGACTCCAAAAGCGATTCTAATTATTTCCTTTATTATACTAACAAACACTCTGTTCGCCCAAAGCAAATATACTGGGATATATCGATTTTACAACCTTCCTCAATCGGCACGAATAGCTGGATTGGGAGGAAACTCCATCGCTATTCCCGAAAACGACATTAATTTCACCACCGTTAACCCATCGGCAATGAAAGACACCATGAGCAATCAATTTGCCATGAATGTAACAACTTATTTAGCAGGCATTAACTACGGGAATTTCATTTGGGGACATTCATTAAAGCAAAATGGCAATCTTGCCATAAGCTTACAATATCTATCATATGGAAATTTTCAACGACGCGATGAATTTGGTTATGACCAAGGAACCTATGGAGGAAACGACTATGCATTAAACATTGTTTGGTCAAAGGAGTTGTTCAAATATATCCATATTGGCGCAGCATTCAAACCACTCTATTCTAAAATTGACACTTATAAATCATACGGTGTAGCGTTTGATATTGGAGCCCATTTCTACAATCCCAAATACGGAACAATGGTTTCAATAGTGGCTAAAAACCTAGGTAAACAAATTCAACCCTATACTGAAAATGCAACCGAAGATTTACCATACGACATCCAAGTAGGATTTAGTACCAAACTGAAACACGCGCCATTTCGTTTTTCATGGGTATTTCACACATTAGACCAATATAACCTGATTTTAACGAACAATAATGTCAGCGAACCCAATAATACCAATTTAGAACCGGAACCCATTGAAGAGGACTGGATCCATGAAAACATCGAGAATTTCTTGCGTCATAGCATTTTTGGTGTAGAGATCATTCCTACTAAAGCGTTCTATTTACAATTTGGATATAATTTCCAACGTCGAAGTGAAATGAAAACAATCAACAAGCCTGCTTTATCGGGAGTTTCATTTGGATTGGGAGTAAGGATTAAGAAAATGGATATAAGCTATGCAAGATCACAATACCATTTATCGAACGCCACAAATCATATTTCAATTCGAACAAATCTCAACGATATATTCCGATAAGAAAGTATTTCGATCCTAAAATAACCCTTTGCCTACTCCATTTGTTGCCACAATACTAAGGAGTTGAATAAATACACTTCACCTTCCATGAGATTACAAACTACTGTTATAGTGGCGATAGCATCGTAATAAAAAACACACAATCATAAAAACAGACCAAATGAAAACAGCCTTAATCATTGGATCAAGTGGATTAGTTGGGAAACATCTAGTCAGACTTTTACTAAAAGAAAACTCCTACAGTAAAATCCGAATCTTAGTCCGTTCGCCGCAAAATTACAACTCCCCACGAATCGAAGAAATACTATTCGACTTCGACAATCCGGATGAAAATCAAGTAAAAGGGGATGATCTTTACTGTTGTTTGGGAACAACCATAAAAAAAGCAAAAACAAAAGAGGCATTCATAAAAGTAGATTATCAATATCCCATATCGATAGCAAAATTAGCGCATGCCAATGGAGCTAAAAAAATGGCGGTAATAACGGCACTTGGGTCAGACTCTAAATCAAAAATCTTCTACAATAAAGTAAAAGGAGATGTAGAATTTGAATTAAAAAAAATCCCTTTTCATGCACTATATATATTTAAACCTTCACTTTTGCTCGGAAAACGGGAAGAGAGACGATTCGCTGAAACGATAGGGAAAGTTGCACTGTCTGTAATTTCGCCCCTATTACCAAAAAAAATACGGGGAATACATGCCTCCAAAATAGCACAAAGTATGATTCAAGAGACACAAAAAGATCGAGAAGGGATTTTCATTATTGAATCCAAAGAGATGCAACGCTTTGACATCAAATGAGTTAAAAAAAAATTCCCTTGCAAATCTTTCGATCTACAAGGGATTTGGTAGCGGGGGAAGGACTCGAACCTACGACCTCCGGGTTATGAGCCCGACGAGCTGCCAACTGCTCTACCCCGCACTTTGAGTGTGCAAAGGTAAACATATATTCCAAGAATCCAAATATATTTTACATTTTTAAAATAATGTTTTTGACGAGCAAATTTAATAATTAACAATTTACATTTACAACATACTACATTTCAATACATTATAATTTATTTGAATCTACTCCGAAAAAATAAAAGATTATAAAATGATAACTTTTAGGCAAAAAGTTTTCTTATTTTTTATAAAATTCATTCCTTTGCGGAGTGAAATGGAAAATGAATATTAACTAAAATTTAAAGTTATGTCTGACATTGCATCAAGAGTAAAAAGCATTATCGTTGACAAATTAGGCGTGGACGAAAGCGAAGTAACACCAACAGCTAGCTTCACAAACGATTTAGGTGCTGACTCACTTGACACTGTAGAGTTGATTATGGAATTTGAAAAAGAATTCAATATTGCTATTCCGGACGATCAAGCTGAGAAAATTGGCACCGTTGGCGATGCTATTAGCTACATTGAGAAAAATGCCAAGTAAAAAAACTTGTAAATCTAAAACGTTAATTTAAGCGCCATGAATACCAGACGCGTAGTAGTTACAGGCATAGGAGCCATCACACCTATTGGAAAAACCACCGATGAGACATGGAAAAACATGATCAACGGTGTAAGTGGTGCTGCACCTATCACACGATTTGATGCCACAAACTTCAAGACCCAGTTTGCTTGCGAAGTAAAAGATTATAAACCGACCGACTATTTCGACAGAAAAGAAGTTAGGAAATATGATCAATACGCTCAGTTTGCATTAATTTCAGCCGCAGAAGCGGTTAAGAATTCAGGTCTTGACCTTGACTCTATTGACAAGGATCGCGCGGGGGTTGTGTGGGGCTCAGGAATTGGCGGTTTAGACACATTCATTTCGGAAATATCAGAATGGGCAACAGGCGACAAAACACCTCGTTTCGGCCCATTCTTTATTCCGAAAATGATTGTGAACATGGCATCAGGATTAATAGCCATTCAACATGGCTTTAGTGGCTTAAACTTCACTTGCGTTTCTGCATGTGCAAGTTCGAGTCATGCAATGCTTGATGCAATGAACCACATCAAATGGAACAAAGCTGATATTATAATCACAGGAGGTTCTGAAGCGGCTATTAATGAAGCTGGTGTTGGAGGGTTTAATAGCATGAAAGCAATTTCAACGCGCAATGATGATCCAAAAACAGGTTCAAGACCCTTTGATGCAGATCGTGATGGATTTGTTCTTGCTGAAGGTGGAGTTGCCTTGGTTTTCGAAGAATATGAACACGCTATCAAACGCGGAGCTACTATTCTTGCTGAAGTTGCCGGAGGAGCCATGAATTGTGATGCATATCACATGACAGCACCCGACCCAGAAGGGAGAAAAGCGTCCAATGTAATGACATTAGCCATTAAGGATGCTGGTTTGAAGCCGGAAGACATTGACTATGTTAATGTTCATGGTACATCAACTGGACTAGGAGATATTGCCGAACCAAAGGCACTGATTAATACTTTTGGCGAACATGTTTATAAAATGAGCGTTAGTTCGACAAAATCAATGACAGGCCACATGTTGGGAGCAGCGGGAGCTGTAGAAGCATTAGCATGTATAAATGCGATTCAGAATGGCATTGTGCCACCAACAATCAATCTTCACAACCTGGATCCTGAAGTTGATTCGAAAATCGATTTCACTTTTAACAAAGCTAAAAAACGTGACATTAAAGCTGCGCTTTCAAATAATTTTGGATTTGGAGGTCATAATGCGTGTGTCATTTTCAAAAAAATATAACATCTCAGTTGCATGCATAAAAGTATTAAAGCTTTAGTTTCAATATTTTATTGTGGTGACAATCTAAAAAACGAGATAAAGAGTATATCAGGGCTAAAACCCCGGAACATTGAATACTATAAGCTGGCCTTTGTACATAGGTCAGCTTCTTTTATTTCCCCCGAAGGATCAACCATAAACAATGAGCGGATCGAATTTCTGGGGGACTCCGTACTCGGATTTGTTATTGCTGAGTATCTGTACCTAAAACATCCTGACATGAGCGAGGGAGAACTCACTAAACTTCGCTCCAGATATGTAAATGGCAGCAATTTAGAGAAATTCAGCAAACAATCGGGGATTGACAAGCTAATTGTAACCCGAGCAGACATTCGGAAATCAGTTCATATTACGGGAGATGCTGTTGAATCATTCATCGGTGCAATTTATTTAGATCACGGATTAAAAAAAACAAAACAGTTCATTATCGACCGTTTTCTGCCAAACTGCATAAGTATTCAAAATAGCTCAAATTCAGATTACAATTTCAAAAGTGAAGTAATTGAATGGTGCCAACATAAAAAATTGGAGTATAGTTACGAAACAAATATTCACCCTTCGTCGAAAAACCACAGGCCACTCTTCATTTGCAACTTATTTATATCAGGAGTTATTATTGGAGTTGGCACTGGAAGGTCAAAAAAGGATGCTGAGCAATCGGCATCAAGGGAAACCTTGTACGGATTTAAATAACATCACATATAACCAATATCGAATTAACGCAATAGTTCATATTGCCCATATTGGAAATCATGGCAAAAAAAAACACACTCAGAAACAAAAATTATATCCCAAATGAAGATATACTAATTGGTATTGTTAGTAGTGAACCTTCGTACAAAGTTTGCTATTTAATAAGCAAGATCATCAACAAAAACTTTATTATCAACACCCATTACAAGAAGGAACCGTTGGTAAAATTGAATCTTGAAAAACCGACTCTGGAAAAATCGGTTTTAACTGAAGCCTTTCGCTGGACATCAGAACAAAAAAAGAAAACGATTTTTATAATCCCGAACAAACAAGAAATTGAAATCAAAGATGAAGGGACTACAACACCTGCTCTATATAACGATTTGGATCCTCTTGTAAAAAAAATAATTTTCCTGCCTGCATGG
>JAQVXQ010000181.1 GCA_028709085.1 Salinivirgaceae bacterium
CAATAGAGCCCACTTTTAAGTTAAATTTAAACTCGATTACCTCAGGCAAGGATTTCAGATGATCATAAGACCCTATATTTCTTACAACCCCCTCTTTAAATTCAAAGTAGTAGATTCCGGATGCCTTTGAATTATATGCTGAGAAATCAGGTTCATTTCCAGTTACAATGTCAATTAAACATTTCTCCATATTGATACCGGTTGACAAGGGTACTAAATGAGAACATATATAATCGCCTGCCAATCTGCCACTTGCTTCTAAAACCTTTATCTTTCCATCTTTAATCCGAATTTCGTTGTGCGATGCACAGTCCGTAAATCCAAAGGCTAAAGATATCTGATGCACTAGATTCTCAATTTCCTTAAATTCCTTTACCGTAAATAACGATGGATGTGTTAATTCCATTTCACAACTATAGGGCAATGCCGTCATTATTTTATCGGTTATTTGCAGTAGTTTGGTTTTCCCATTCCAATGCACCGATTCAAGACTATACTCTTTTCCTTCCATTACCTCTTCACAAAGAATGGTATCCAACTTAGTAAATTTAATTGCATCTGCGAATGCAATTTCGGCATCTTGCCGGTTGTAACATAGGGTTACTCCTCGGCTTCCTGAATTATCGCGTGGTTTAAGTACCAATGGATATTTCAGATCGTCAGTTAGTTCAGAAATCAATTTGTAGTTTGCACAGGGGATGTTGTGTTTCACAAAAGTCTCTTTCATACGTAGTTTATCGGTACAATTCAATGCCGATTCTTCGGATATAGAGAGGAATCCATATTTCTTTGCTATGCGAGCCATCATAATTAGAGGCTTATCGGTAGCAACTGTTATGATATGGGTTATTTTATGTTTTTCAACTACTTGACACGTATTTTCAAAATCCTGTCCGCCCACAACTTCAAACCCATCTGCCAAGTTTTGTCCAACAGCTTCAGGGTTTGGATCAATGACTACGGTATGAAAACCAAGTTCTTTGCATTGCTTGATCATGGTTAATTGGTCGGGACCACCGCCAAAAACCAACATTCTTACTTTTTTGTTGCTGATATTCATAATGCCAGATAATTACAATTCATTTAAACTTTTTGCCAATGTTGAGCAAATGTGCTCAACTTCATCCTCCGTTAATGAACCATACATCGGTAATGTAATTTCATGATCCGTAACGTAATCGGTTACAGGTAATGGTCGTGCATACTGTTGATAGTTGCTGAATCGGTGTATTGCGGGATAATGAATGCTTGTCTGGACTCCGGCATCATAAAGCGATATTCGAACTTTATCCCTTACTTCGGTACTAACATTTTCCAACACTATGGGCATAATATAATTCGAAACAAAACCATCATGATTGGCAAATGGAACAACCACATTTTTAATATTTGCCAACCGCTCCAAATACCATTTTCTAACCGTTATTCTCTTTTGTAAATCTGCTTCTAGTTTGTTCACTTGTACAACTGCAATGGATGCTCTAATATCATCCATTCTATAGTTGTAACCCAAATCAACCACGTCATAAGCCATTGCATGACCTAGAGAGCGTTGATACGACATTACAGTCATGCCATGCGAACGCAACAATCGAATACGCTTCTCTAACTCAGAATCGTTTGTTACAATCATCCCTCCTTCGCCTGTCGAAATGTTTTTGTTCGAGAAAAAGCTAAAACACCCAATATCGCCTATAGTTCCAAGTTTTTTTCCTTTATATTCAGATAGAGGTCCATGACATGCATCTTCAACAACTTTAAGATTATGTTTTTTAGCAATAGCCATAATTTTATCCATTTCGCATGGAAACCCAGCCATATGAACAACTATAATTGCCTTGGTCTTTTCGGTAATCAATGCTTCAATTGCATCCCCATCAATGTTAATATGATGGTTACTTTTAATGTCACAAAACACGGGTATTGCCCCTGTATAACGAATAGCATTTACCGTAGCCACAAAGGTTAGTGACGGACAAATTACTTCGTCCTCTTCTTGAATGTCGAGCACCTCAAATGCTAAATGCAAAGCACTCGTACAGTTCGTCAACGATACCGCATGTTTTACCTTTAACTTTTCCACAAAAAGATGCTCTAACTCTTCACATTTTGGTCCGGTCGAAATCCATTTTGATCGAATGGTTTCAACAACCGCTTTTTCTTCTTCTTCGTCGAAATTGAGTTTAAACAGAGGGATTGTATATTGCATATTGTAAGTTTTTTATGATTTTCCAATTCTTTATTCTTGTCAAAGGTATATTTTTCTATTGGCAAAATTATAGTATGCGTAGGATCTTTCTATTTGAATTTTGCCTTCAATTCAACTCGAAGTAATGTTATGAATTTTTGAGGAGAGGCAAAAAAAGATTTTAACACAAAGTTAATCGCTTTTAATTTCATACCTCGCTCTTTACAAACATATGCATAACGGAAGGCTTTAAAGGAGTAATACTCTTCACTTTGCTTTCTAAATTTATTGCTAAATAAAGTTCCCACATATCTAATGTAGGTCAGCATCTTATACATTTCCTTCAATTGAGGAGAACTTCCCTGGGCGGTTATAGACCCTTGGTGTTTGCGATATACAGACATAATGTCTTTAAACCCGTAAATTTTGCCTATTTCGGCTGCTGATAGTATTACGAACAAGTCACCATAATACATTCTGGGATTTGATATCCGCGTTAAAAATTTAGGATCATGGATTATTTCCGAACGCAAAACTATGCTTCCCGTCTGAATAACCCACTCTTCCCAAATGCGAGTTGTTGTGTAATCACCTTCATGGAATTCAACAAGTTTATTTTTTTCAGTCTCATCGCCCTCAAAAATCTGATCTACTTTATGAAAACACATCGAATACTCCTCATTCGCCTCCAAAAAGTCAACCTGTTTTTGCAATTTATAGGGATCTGTCCAGTAATCGTCGCCTTCGCAGAGGGCTATGTATTTGCCACGCGCTTTTGGCCACAGAAAAGTTGCGGAAATCTTTATTCCTTTGGAGTATTTATTCTCCTCTTGGAGAACAGGGAAAATCAAGTTTGGATATTTTTCAGCATATTCCCTCACGATATTTGTTGTGCCATCCGTTGAAGCATCGTCGTGGATTAAAATCTCAAATGCAAAATTGGTTTTTTGCATGAGAAATCCTTCAATTGCTTGTCGAATAAAATGTACGTGATTGTATGTAATGCAAGATATTGACACTATAATATCTTCTTTAACTATCCTTTCCAAATAAAGTTTTGTTTCTTTTAATTCAACAACCTTGAAATTTAGATTTTGATACAGTTTTATTGCTTTTCCATTTTCACGCTCAACTTCCAATGCCAATTTTTCAAACCCTTGATTATTAGCAAAAACGATTAGTTTTTTTAACAATTCTTCACCAATCCGACAACCTTGATACGCTTTTACAACACTAACATTTGTTATATATCCTAGCTTCTTTTTAATATCATTTAAATAACATGCTACCAATCCCACTAAAGTACTTCCGTCCCAAGCTTCAAAAGTAATTGATTTATCAGCTATTTTTTTTGCATATATTTCAAGATTTACATTTGAACTTAAGCTTGGTTGAAATAAATCATCACAACTTATTAAATGATTTAATATTTCGTCTGTTGTAGCTTTACTATTAGTGTGTTTAATCAAGAACATAATTATCTATAATATTTTTTCAAGTAGATTGAAATTTTCTTTTGCCATATTTACAACTTTAATGTTGTTTTTCTTTAATTCATTTTTAAGCTTTGCCTTATTATTCCAACAAGAATCAATTTTTTCAATTAAATCAGGATAATCAGTTGGATTTGCTACATATTCTTCAATTCCAGCAACTTTTGCAAACCCCATAAGCTTATGTGCTTTTGGCTCATGTCCATAATCAATGATAACCGTTGGGATAGCTTGAGATAAACCAGCTACTGCACCGTGCACACGTCCTGACACAAGCATATCAAATTCTCTGATTATTGCTTTTGTTTCTGCTGGACTATATATCTCATCTAATATAAAAACCGAATCACTAATTTCTGTTTTGTTTAATAACTTGTAAAGTTTTTCTGCAAATACATAGTCTCTGCCGTGTATAAGTTTAAAATTTGGAGGCAGTTCAAATCCATTAGAATGCGACATTAAACATACATTTACATCAAATTGATTAATAATGTATTTGATTGCATCAATAAAAACATTGAATTCAGAATCTTCTCGTGGCCATTTATCAAAAGGTGCAGTTGGCATATTCCAACCACAAAGAATAAAACCAATTGTTGGTTTTTTACTTGTTAAAATAGGAGTATTTTCAATATAAGAAATAATTTTTTCTCTTTCAGATGCTTCAAACATAAACGCAGGACATGCAAGGTCTTTTGTTTTATCAAGGTTGAAACCATTGGTCTCCAATACTTCACGACTAAGCTCTTCTCTATTGGTTACAAGCGTAAAGTTTTCATACACCGTTTTAGCAAATGGCAATAAATTATCATTTTTAAAAGGACCAGGAGAGCCTGCTAACATTGCCGTTTTTATTCCTAATAACTGAGCAACCCTATCTTTTAAGAGTCCAACTAAAAAGCGATTCTTTCCAACTAAATCAGCATTTACTCCCCATATATCACCACTAAAATCAATTACCAAATCTGAATTTAATATTTCTTCAATATATGGGGTCGTATCTATAAGTTTTCCAGTTTCATGGTATATTGTAGCAATACCAAACTCTTTCTCTGCAATTTCCAAGTCGTTATCTTTCCATCCATAATAATATTCCATAGGCACGCAACTGATTTTTTCTTCTTTACAAAATCGATCTGTCATTTGCATAGTTGTAACAATTGTTGCAGTTGGAAAAACACGATGCAGTTCTCTGAAAAACGGCTCAATAATGTAATAATTACCAATATTACCATGCTCCATTCTCCCCCAATGTAAAGTACATTGACCAATTACAAGTATTTTCATATTAATGTGTATTTATTTAAATAATTCTGTATTTGCTCTTTTTTATTAAACATTATTACATCTAAAATAGACAAAAAAGGAATAAACTCATTATCAAACTGTTTATAGTTAAAACTATTCGTTTTCAAAAAGAATAGTTCAATATTGTTTTTTTTAAATTCTGTTTTATCGTATAAATCAAGTCCTCCAATGGGATTAATATATTCTTCTGCTCCGATTGTTTTGCAAATTGACATAACTCTTTCTGCACCCTTTAAGCTACGATTCATATTTATACTAGATGATATGATTAAAGGAGTATTTATTTCTAAAAAGTCACATATTTCTTTTATAGAGTTGTAAATAAAGCTGAACAAATTAGTTTCATCAAAATTAATAATTGTATTAAAAAGCTGATATCCTTCTATATAAAAGGGAGCTTTTCTATAATAATTAGTAATTTGATTAATCATTTTTCTCTTATTAAAAGAAACAGAAACTCTACGCTGTACTATATCCAAAAAATCTGAGTCTTTTTCTAATGGAATTGTAATAAAAACATCTTTCCCTTCATTCAATACTCTATTTCTATTTATCCATCCTTTTTTAGTATATTCAATATCATCGTAAATCACAAATTTATCCACCACATTGATCAATTGAAAATACCCAATATAAGGCATAAAATAGGGCTGCATAATGGCGAGTTTCATTGTATTGCCTCCCAGTGTCGGGCTTTGTCGCTGCCTATTCTTTTTATCGTTCTGTTTTGCTTCATGTTTTCAATATCACGGGCAATGGTTCTTCGTGTAACATTTATTCGTTTTGCCAATTGAGTGGTTGTAATATTTCTATTTTCTCGAATCATGTTTAAAATAATATGTTCTCTGTTTTCTGTGACATTTTCTGTGACATTTTCTGTGTTCTTCTCTTTTTGTCGTGAAAATACCGTTGCCCGAAACCCATGTTGGAAGTTTTCAAAAATAGGCTTGCCGCAACCATGGGTAACAAAAAGGTCAACAATACTGCTTATTTGAATGTAACCAGTGTAGCGAAAAAAACAGGGTTTTACGATGGCTAATTTCATTCTGTTACCTCCCAGTGTCCTGATTTTTCGGTTCCGATTCTTTTAACCCTATTTTGGATTTTAAGTTTTTCAATATCTCGCAATACCGTACTTCTAGAAATCATCATTTTTTTAGCAATCTCAATAATTGTTGTTTTAGGTTCTTTTTGCATTAAAGACAAAATTATATCTTTTCTATCGGTGTCATTATCGGTGTCATTATCGGTGTCATTTATCTTATTCGCATAAACAA